>JABMRO010000446.1 GCA_013202635.1 Planctomycetota bacterium | reverse complement strand
CTCAACGGCGTATGTGGTTTCACGGCCATTGTCTTTGCCGGCAAAGGGGCAAAGCTCGGCCTCGGACAGTTTTCTTACTTTGCGATGTCAGGCTATATGATACTGCTGGCAATGATTGCCGATATGCTCGACGGCCGATTGGCACGAATGCACCTGAGCACCTCCAGCTTCGGCGGCCAGCTCGACAGCCTCTGCGATATAATCAGCTTCGGTGTGGCGCCGGCATTTTTGATGCTGAAAGTTCTGGAATACAAGCTGGCCGAGTTTGCC
Source organism: Planctomycetota bacterium (assembly GCA_013202635.1). GTDB lineage: Bacteria > Planctomycetota > Phycisphaerae > Sedimentisphaerales > Anaerobacaceae > NIOZ-UU13. The sequence continues at coordinate 12,852 of JABMRO010000446.1, read as the reverse complement.
GGGCTTAATCCCGCCATAGAAACTTTTCTCCAACGTTTCATCTGGCTGGCAGCAGCAGGATATATAAGCTGTGCGGCCATTCGATTAGCCAGGTTCAACGTGGAAAACGAGGAAGACGAATCCGCCCATATGAGTTTTATAGGCCTGCCAACGCCCGCGGCCGCGGGGGTAATAGTCAGCCTGGTAATACTCCATCAGGAAACACTCCCAACAATGAATGTAATTATTTACGTACTGCCGTTTCTTGCCCTTGGGGTAGCTGTGCTGATGGTCAGCAGGCTTAGATATCCGCACGTCCTGAACCAGTATCTAAGGGGCAGGAAGCCATTTACGTATCTTATAAGAATGCTGCTGCTCCTTGCATTCGTTATCTACATACAGGCGGCTATGGTGCTGATATTTTGCGGCTTTGCAGCAAGCAGCTTTGTGAAATGGTTTTATTACAAAGTAATCCGCAAAAAACACAACATCGTAACGGCGGCACATTCAGCTTTGACGAATGTCAACACAGACCAAATCGCCGACAAGGAAGAAGTAGCGAGCAGAGTTGAAGACTAAAACAAAGCACACAAAGATGCCTAAGAGTACAGGTAACTCCTGCATTAGTGATGAGGGACGACAAAGAGCGTCTGAACAGCCCAGAAGCCGGGCCGCGGCGGGACCTTCGCCTCGACGAGCGTACTTACACTATGTTCAGTGCCGGCTGTATATCCTGCTGCCTGGCGCCGGTTTGATTTATCTGATAATACTGCTCGACAACACCGATAAGTCGCGACAGAACTTCACGGCCTTCAGGGCTTGCCTCCAGACCAACAATCTGCAATCCGATAGAGGCACTATTGCCGTCTGAAGTCGGCAGGATAGTTCTAATCTGGGCACTGATCATCAAAGGTGTTTCATAAGGCATAGGCGTAAATCGCATCCCAACAAACTGACCCTTCCTGAAGTCCAGCTCTCCTGCATGAAAACTCCTCGATATATCGCCCTTAGAATCACGCCTGATAGACGCAGGAAACTCCTTTTCGTTCGGATAGGGAACTATAACCTGCGCGCCGCCAGCGGAAATGTCAACAAGCCTGCCCTGACAATAATCGTGTACTTGCTCATCTGCAGCATTTTGTATCTGTTTTTTGGCCTGATGCCTGCTGCCACGATGCCACAGCACGACCTTTACATTCAGCGATTGCGGCACATCCACACGGAAATAGCTTCTCCTCTGTACCACTTCTATCCGGTCCGGCACCGCGAGTATTATTGTTCCACCCCATCCCTGGTCCGCCTCCAGAGCAGACGACGGCTCAAGAGCAACCACAGTCGTATCAAAAACAAACTTTCCGTATTCATATTTGAAGGATATGCCGACCGGCTGGTTAGGCTGTATATTCAGCGGGTGCTGCTTCTTCTTTGGGGCGGCACTGTCTATACTTATTCTGTCGCCCACGAACTCGGTCAGCAGCACCTTTGCGACGTGCCATTTGCCCTTTGACAAATATGACATAATGGCAATTATTTGTTTGTTAATCGCGGTCCGCAGGATTTTCTCCGGCTCATCACCGCGCAGCACCATTACCCTATTATTCATATCAACCTCTCCTGCTGAACGCATATACAAGGTTTTTAGTGTCTTAAGGGGCTTTTTTTGGCATCCATTCCTCCTATAAAGGACCTCCCTTAGAAAATATATATATAAATCGGCTATAAACAACAAAAGTTTTACATTAAACTTGTGGCAATTGGCATTTTCCACTAAAAATCCCACACTTATTTAGTATAGACTCACACCCGGCAGGCCCGGAGCACATGTCCTATAACCTTTGTTTTCTCAGGCAAAAGCAGGAAGTTTTAATGGGTAAGCCCCGTTAGAAATCCTCTTTTTTATCATATTCTTAATTTATCCCGTTGTAATTTCTAACGGGGTAAGCTTGCAAAAAAAGCGCCCGGCAATTAGTATTACCGCTTATATGGACAAAAGTTATGATATAAGCAAGATAGGGGGTGACAAAATTGCCCTGTTGGGTCTTTTTGTTATCGCACTGCTCATCGCCCGCATTATAGTCTTTTCAAAATCTGCTATTTTGCTTTCGGAGCCGATAAAATTAACTCGTACCGGCTTATCAATATCAATGCCGGACGGCAACGGATGGAAAAGCGAAAAGCAATGGAGGTATTACGAAAATGCCTTTTATTTAAGCAGTATCTTCGCCCCCGGTTCCAACAGTCCCACCGCCAAAGCCCGCTGCCGGTACGTCTTAGCCACTGAGACAACCGACCCACAGACCCTTTTTGTGCAAAAGGCATTTGATGTTGAAGGTGAGATTGTAAAAGTGGAGCAGATAAGAAAAGACATCCTCACTTTTGACTGGGCACACATAGAAAACCCTAAAACCTCGCTAATTTTAATTTTCGGTACAGCAAAGCTGCCGCACAATCACCGGCTCGATATCGAAGTGCAGCAAATTATGGACGATCCCGAGATGGCCGAGCAGGCCTTCAAACAAATCGTAAAAAATCTGAATTTCGAAGAAAATCAGTTGATAGAAACCAGCATTCAGATTATCGCACAAGTCAAAAGCAAAGGCATCAACGATTTTTTGGACAACCAACACCAACAGGCCTTTTTCCTGATTAAAGATTCTGCAGATGACACTATAATAAAATTTCCCGAGCGGGCGCCAATACATTATGCGAACAACCAAAATGCTGCAATATAAACAAGGCTTATTATGACAAGGAGCCGGTATGAAAGGTGAAAAAGTAAAACCAACAGCAACAATCCGAGCAACTCAAAAATCGTCACTTATTTTTTACTTCTTAATCTTTTTGATAACAGCAGGATGTTCGATTAGCTATGCCGGGCAGGGTAGTACGGACAAGTGGGGCGACCTTAAACTGTGGTATCGGCAACCCGCGCAGAAATGGACAGAAGCTCTGCCGGTCGGAAACGGACGTCTTGGAGCTATGGTCTTCGGCGGCACAGACCACGAACAACTCCAGTTCAACGACGACACGTTGTGGACCGGTGAGCCGCACGAATATCAGCACGAAGGAGCTGTCGAGTACCTGCCGATTGTCCGCAAGCTTCTGTTCGAAGGCAAACAGCGCGAGGCTGAACAACTGGCGATGGAGCACATGATGAGCGTGCCGCTGCGGCAGGAAAAATATCAGCCGTTCGGCGATTTACATCTGTACTTTCCGGACCACGAAGAGCCGGTCGATTATCACCGGGAACTGGACATCGATGCAGGTATCGCAAAAGTCAGCTATCGCATCGGCAAAACGACTTTCAGACGCGAAGTTTTCTCCAGCTTTCCGGACCAGGTGATTGTTGTGCATCTGAGCTGCGACAAGCCCGGACAACTGACATTCAGCGCCAAATTAGACAGCCCTCATCCGGATACCAGAACCCTCGTAGCGGATAAAAACAAATTAGCATTGCGAGGCCGGCTTCATGAGTACACAGAAAGTCGAACGAAGCTCAAAAGACCCAGCGTGTTGAAGTTCGAAGCGCAATTATTTGCGAAAGCCAAGGGCGGCAAACTTACTGTTGATTCCGAAAAGATAGACGTTAGGGGAGCCAATGAGGTAACACTTATACTCACCGCCGCCACCAGCTTCAGGAACTTCAGGGATGTCAGCGGCGAGCCGGCGAGAGTCTGCCGGCAGGCTCTCGAAGCTGCTGCCGACAAAAGATACAACAGTTTACGCAAGGCGCATATAGCCGACCATCGCAGTCTGTTCCGCAGGGTTGAATTCGACCTTGGTACTACTGAGGCAAGCAAACAACCCACCGACCAGCGCATCGAAAACTTCGCCGGGCAGAATGACCCTCAATTAGTGGAGTTGTACTTCCAGTTCGGTCGCTATCTGCTTATTGCAAGCTCCCGGCCGGGAAGCCAACCGGCGAACCTACAGGGTATCTGGAACGATAAAATCGACCCGCCCTGGGACAGCAAATGGACAACCAACATCAACACGGAGATGAACTACTGGCCGGCTGAGGTAACCAACCTGTCCGAGTGTCACCTGCCGTTGTTCGATATGCTCGAAGACATGGCTCAGTCGGGACGTAAAACCGCACAGGCACACTACGGATGCCGGGGATGGGTACTGCACCACAACACCGACATCTGGCGCGGTACGGCGCCAATCAATCACTCCAACCACGGCATATGGGTAACCGGCGGGGCGTGGCTCTGCCAGGACCTCTGGGAGCATTACCTGTTCGGCGGCGACAAAAAATTTCTCAAAGAGAAAGCATATCCCATAATGAAAGAGGCGGCGATGTTTTTTGTCGATTTTCTCATTAAGGATCCGAAGACAGGCTGGTTGATAAGCACGCCTTCCAACTCGCCGGAAATTGGCGGACTTGTCGCCGGGCCGACGATGGACCATCAAATCATTCGTGATTTGTTCACCAACTGTATCGAGGCCTCCAAAACGCTCGGCGTTGATACGGATTTCCGCCTAAAATTGACCGAGCTGCGAAGCCAAATCTCACCGAACCAAATCGGACAGCACGGGCAGCTCCAGGAATGGCTCGAAGACAAGGACGACCCGAAAAATCAGCACCGTCACGTCTCACATCTGTTCGGTCTGCACCCGGGCAAAGAAATTACCCGCCGCGGGACACCCGAACTTTTCGCAGCGGCCCGCAAGTCCCTGCAGTTTCGCGGCGACGGCGGAACGGGCTGGTCTATGGGCTGGAAGGTCAATTTCTGGGCACGTTTCGAGGACGGCGACCACGCTTATAAGATGCTCAGCTCTCTTTTGACACCGCGGCGGATGTTCCCCAATATGTTCGACGCCCATCCGCCGTTCCAGATAGACGGCAACTTCGGCGGCACAGCCGGTATCGCAGAGATGCTGCTGCAAAGCCACGCCGGCGAGCTTCATCTGCTGCCTGCTCTGCCCTCAGTATGGCAAAGCGGATACATCAAGGGGCTGCGCGCCCGCGGCGGATTCGAAATGGACATCGAGTGGAAAAACGGCAAACTCAACAAGGCCACAATACTTTCCAAATTAGGTGGAAAGTGCAGGGTTCGTTCGGCCACACCGGTCGGGTTGAAATCAGGCTGGTTCGGCGGGCCCAAAGTCAAAACCGTTGAGCCGGAGGTTATTGAGTTCGAGACAAAGGCCGGAAAAACGTATGTTATCTCGGCCAAAGGAAAAATCGCCGGCGAAGACCCGGATACGTGGAACAAGCTGAAACTGTGGTATCGTAAGCCGGCACAAAAATGGACCGAAGCGCTTCCTGTCGGGAATGGCCGACTCGGAGCGATGGTCTTCGGAACAGTAGAGACCGAGCAATTACAGCTTAATGAAGATACCCTGTGGGCAGGTCATCCTATTGAGCGGGACCGCGTCGGCGCTCACAAGCATTTAGCCGAGGCGAGGAAGTTAATCTTCGAAGGAAAATATGCCGAGGGCCAGCGGATAATGCAGCGGGAGTTTATGGGTCCAAGGATTATTCGCAGCTATCAAACTCTCGGTGACTTGAAACTTCAATTCAAAACCAGCCAGTTCACAACCGACTACCGGCGCCAGCTCGACCTCGATACCGCGATTGCATCTGTCAGTTATCGTGCCGACGGCGCCGCCTTTACGCGTGAGGTCTTCGCCAGCCCGGTGGACCAGTGCATTGTCGTCCGTCTTTCGTGCGATAAGCCGGCTATGATTACATTCGACGCGAACCTATCCCGGCCTGAGAATTTTACTGTCGAAACAATCGCTCCGGACCGTATCGTAATGAAAGGGCAGGCTGAACAGGATGGCGAACATAAAGGCGTCAAATACGAAACCTATCTGCGGATTATTCCCGACGGCGGCAGATTAACTGTAACCGATGACGGCCTGCGACTGGAAAATGCCGACACCGCAACGCTGCTGATAGTTGCTGCGACCAGCTATCGCGGCGACAATCCGAAAACGCTGTGCGAGAAGCAAATGTCTTCGGCCGTAAAGAAAAAATATTCCAAACTGCGACAGGAACATATAAAAGAGCATAGACGGCTGTTCCGAAGGGTGGCACTGAATCTTGTTGATACAGATACAACGGACCAACCTACGGACGAGCGACTGAACGCAATGAAGGACGGCGCGGACGACCCGCAATTGTGCGCTCTTTATTTTCAGTTCGGACGCTACCTTTTAATCAGCAGCTCAAGGCCGGGCTGTATGCCGGCCAATCTTCAGGGCATCTGGAACAATCACATAAAGGCACCCTGGAACAGCGACTACCATATCAATATCAACGTGCAGATGAACTACTGGCCGGCGGAGGTTACGAATCTGTCCGAATGTCACAAGCCTTTCTTTGACCTCGTGAGCAACCTGCGGCCGCGTGGCCGAAAGACCGCGAAAGACGTTTACGGCTGTCGCGGATTCGTCGCACACCATACTACCGATGCGCAGTGGTGGACCAGCCCAATCGGAAACGTCGGATACGGAATGTGGCCCACCGGCGCTGCGTGGTGCTGCCAGCACCTGTGGGAACATTACCTGTTCGGCGGCGACCGTGAATTTCTTTCCAAACGGGCATATCCCGTTATGAAAGAAGCGGCCGAGTTCTTTCTCGATTATCTCGTCGAAGACACGAAAACAGGAAAGCTGGTTTCGGGCCCATCGATATCACCGGAAAACCGTTTCCGCACACCGGATGGCAAGAATTCGAATCTTACAATGGGTCCGGCTATGGATCAGCAGATAATCTATGACCTGTTCACCAACTGCATCGAGGCGGCGGAAGTGCTCGGAATTGACGATGAGTTCACAAAGCAGGTCAAAGACTTTCGCAGGAATTTAGCCGGGCCACAGATAGGTTCCGACGGCCGGTTACTGGAATGGAATGAAGAGCTGGAGGAACCGGAGCCGGGCCATCGGCACGTATCGCATTTATTTGCCCTGCACCCGGGCAGGCAGATTAGCCCGACCGGCACGCCGAAACTGGCGGAAGCGGCGCGCAAGTCACTGGAGTATAGACTGTCGCACGGCGGTGGTCATACCGGCTGGAGCAGAGCGTGGATAATCAATTTCTGGGCGCGTCTGCTGGACGGCGATACAGCAGGCGAAAACGTGCTGGCGCTGCTGCGAAAATCAACGCTGCCAAATCTGTTCGACACTCACCCGCCCTTCCAGATAGACGGCAATTTCGGCGGTACCGCGGGCATCGCTGAGATGCTGCTGCAAAGTCATGCGGGCGAAATCCATTTGCTCCCCACTTTGCCGAAGGCCTGGACGAACGGCTCTTTCAGGGGACTGCGCGCACGTGGTGGGTTCGAAGTTGACGTAACCTGGAATAACGGCAAACTAACCAATTCCACAATCCGCTCTGATCTCGGCAAAATATGCACAGTCAGGACCGGTGTACCGGTTGAAATACAATACAAAGGAAAGCTTATTAAAACAGTCGTCCCCGAGCAAAATGTTGTCCGGTTCGAAACAAGACCCGGCCGAACATATTCTGTCTTAGCCAAAAACTAAGGTGATTCTATGGATTTCAATCTTCCTCTGGCAGCAGTATGGTATATGGTCTTTATCGTTTCGCTGACCTTTCACGAGGCGGCACACGCCTTCGCCGCTCTCAAACTCGGAGACCCAACCGCCTACTACCGGGGCCAGGTTACCCTGGACCCAATTCCGCATATAAGAAGGTCGCCTTTCGGTATGGTTATCGTCCCTATCGTCTCTTTTATCTTAGGCGGCTGGATGATCGGATGGGCAAGCGCACCATACGACCCCTATTGGGCAGACAGCAACCGTCGAAAGGCGGCACTAATGGCCCTTGCGGGACCTGCCGCCAACCTCGTGCTTATTCTGCTGGCAGCTCTGGCAATCCGCGCAGGAATGCTTATGAGCTTTTTCCATGCCCCCGAACAGGTCAGCTTCAACCACATTACCGCAGCAGCACCGGGTCCTGCGAAGGCCATCTCGATCCTCCTAAGTATCATTTTCTCACTCAATCTTGTCCTGCTGGTATTTAATCTTATTCCCCTGCCTCCGCTTGACGGCAGCAGCATCCTTACATTCTTTCTCAGTGACCAAGCGGCCCGCCGCTATAATGCGGTAATACAGGAACCCTCATACAGATTAATCGGGCTTATCATCGCCTGGAATATGCTCGACTTTGTCCTTTACCCCGTACATACAATAGCTCTGAACATACTCTATCCGGGTGCCGGCTACCACTAACGACCATCCTATTTTTGCCGGTTCGCAAATCCGATTTCTGACACACTAAGATTCAGGCCGTTCCTGCTTTATTTCGGGCAAAAATACAAAAGTATTGAAGAACCTGTCAAATCGGAATATACTACTGCGCGGACCTGATAGTTCGTTTTTCAAATTCTCAGGAGTTCAATTATGCAGACGCGACAATTAGGCTATACTGATTTGAAACTTACCACCGTAGGTCTGGGCACATGGGCTATGGGCGGGCCCTGGCAGTTCGGCTGGGGACCGCAGGACGACGATGAGGCGATTGCCGCAATTTCGGCCTCGCTCGAAACAGGTATCAACTGGATAGATACCGCCCCTGTTTACGGGCTGGGCCATTCCGAGGAGCTTGTCGGCGAGGCCCTTAAACAAACAAGTCAAAAACCAATCATAGCTACAAAATGCAGCCTGCTTTGGAATGACAAAAGAGAAAAAGTAAGCTGCCTTAAAGCTCAAAGTATCCGCCAGGAATGTCACGCCAGCCTGGAAAGGCTCGGGATTGAGACAATAGACCTTTATCAGATTCACTGGCCCGAACCGGAAGAAGACATTGAGCAGACATGGAAAGAAATGGCCAGGCTGGCCGAAGAAGGAAAAATTCGATATCTCGGCGTATCGAATTTTAATGTCGAGCAAATCAAACGCATCCAGAAGATTCATCCGGTCGCTTGCTTGCAGCCTCCTTACAGTATGCTCCACCGGGAGGTCGAAGATGAACTGTTAGATTATTGTTCTCAAAACGACATCGGTGTTGTCGCATACAGCCCCATGCAGAGAGGCCTGCTAACGGGTAAATTCAGCCCGGAACGGCTTGCGAGTCTGCCACTGGACGACCATCGAAGAGCAAATCCCGATTTTCATGAGCCGCAGTTTACCGCCACGTTAGAGCTTGTCGAACAGCTCAAACCTATCGCCGAACGCAACGGCAGGACATTGGCCCAATTGTCAATTAGCTGGGTTCTTCGCCGGCCTGAAGTTACAGCCGCTATCGTCGGAGCACGCAAGCCTGAGCAGATTCTCGAAACAGCCCCGGCATCAGACTGGGATTTGAACGAAGAAGACATCGAGCAAATTGAGCAGCTCTTAGCCGAACATCAGGCAAAACTAAGTACATAATAACAGAGAATAAAATGGCAAAGAAAACACAATCCAAATTTCAGAATTACGTTAGTCCTCTCGTCGAGCGAAACGCCTCGAAAGAAATGGCCGAGCTTTTCGGGGCACAAAAAAAGTTCAGCACGTGGCGAAGGCTCTGGCTGGAACTTGCAAAGGCACAGAAAAAACTCGGCCTGGAAGATATCAAACAGAGTCATATAAAGCAGATGGCCAAACATCTTGATAATATTGATTTCAAACGGGCCGCCCGCTATGAAAAGCAATTCCGTCATGACGTTATGGCGCACATCTATGCCTTCGGCGATGTTGCACCGAAGGCCGATCCGATTATTCACCTTGGGGCAACAAGCTGCTATGTCGGTGACAATGCCGATTTAATCATAATGAAAGAGGCAATGCAGCTTATTACAGCCAAGCTTGCATCGGTGATAAATCTTCTGAGTAAATTTGCAAAAAAGCACCGCTCTGTCGCTGCATTGGGTTTTACGCATTATCAACCGGCCCAGTTGACCACCGTCGGCAAAAGGGCAACGCTGTGGTGCTATGAGTTTGCGATGGACATGCAGGAAATCGAACATCGGCTCGAAACACTGCCGTTTAGAGGAGTCAAAGGTACTACCGGAACCCAGGCTTCGTTTTTGGAGCTTTTCGACGGCAGGCACAGCAAAGTCAAGCAGCTCGATAAGCTCGTCGCGGCCGCGTTCGGCTTCAAAAAAACATGCGCGGTAACAGGCCAGACATATCAGCGAAAAATCGATGCCCTTATCGTCAATACCTTAGCTTCAATCGCACAATCCGCACACAAGATGTGTAATGACATTAGACTGCTCGCAAACCTGAAAGAAATTGAGGAGCCTTTTGAAAAAAGCCAGATAGGCTCTTCGGCGATGGCTTATAAAAGGAATCCGATGCGGTGTGAAAGGGCGACATCCTTGAGCAGGCTGGTATTGAGCCTGGCCACCAGTCCACAAATGACGGCATCGGAACAGTGGCTCGAAAGAACGCTCGATGACTCGGCCAATAGGCGAATAGTAATACCGGAAGCATTTTTGGCTGTCGATGGGATTCTGCAAATCCTTATCAACGTTACAGGCGGGCTTATAATCTATCCAAAGGTGATAGCTGCCCGCGTCGGGGCCGAGCTGCCTTTTATGGCCAGCGAGAATATCCTTATGGCGGCGGTCAAGGCCGGAGGAAACAGACAGGAGCTGCACGAGAAAATAAGACTGCATTCACAAGCTGCCGCCGCGCAGGTCAAAAAATTCGGCAGAGACAACGATTTAATTAACCGGTTAAAGGCTGATATTTCTTTTCATAAAATCAACTTTGAAAAAGTATTGGACCCGAGTAAATATATCGGCAGAGCGCCACAGCAGGTCGATGAATTCATAAGAGATGTCGTAACGCCACTCCGCAAAAAATATCGAAAAGAATTGAATCGTAAAGTGGAACTGAAAGTTTAAAGAACAAGATGAAGCTGAAGGATAGAGTAGCTTTGGTTACAGGTTCGGCTGGCAATGGTATGGGGCGAAGCATTGCACTGACACTGGCTCGTGAAGGGGCAAAAGTTGCTATAAATTATCGTACAAGTAAAGAACAAGCACAAGCCATAGTCAACCACATCAAAAGCTCCGCCGGCGATGCTATTGCTGTAGAGGCTAATGTATTTAAGGCCGATGACTGCAGAAATTTAGCGAACGCAACTATCGAACATTTTGGCCAGATTGATATTTGCCTCGTTAATCCCGGTGCAGGCTGGCATCCGGAACCTATCGACAAGCTCGACTCATCCGCTGCGTTAGAGGATGTTCATAATGAGGTTGCACCTTTCTTCCACTTGATGCCGATAGTACTACCTGAAATGTATAAGCGCAAGTGGGGAAGAGTAATTGGTATTTCACTATTGCCACCTTATGACTGCCCCGCTTACTCTTATAATGTAGGTAAGGCGGCCAGAACACATGCATTGCTCCAGGCGCGCGATGAAGCCTGGCGTAATGGTGTAACCGTTAATATCATCAGCCCGGGACCTGTACCTGCAATCGAAAGCTTCACCGAAGCTATTGAACAGTGTGACCACGGCCCGGCATGGCAAAATCGCGCCAATACTTCCCCGCAGGATGTCGCAGAAAGCGTCGCCTTCCTGTGCTCTGATGCCAGCAGATTCATCACAGGATGTACATTACCTTTTTTATTTCATTAACATCTGCTGCAACTATATTTTGACTGATTGTAATAAAGAATAGTTATTTTTGAAATCGAACTACAAGGTAAATTTATTATGACAAGAGAAGAACTAATAAAGAGAATAAAGGAAACAGCTTATCTGGAAGGTGACTTTGTCCTTCGCAGCGGCAAACGAAGTAAATACTATCTCGATAAATATCTCTTCGAGACCTGCCCGGACATACTCAAGGCCCTGGCTTCCGAATTTGCCAAATATATTACCGATGATGTCACCGTGATAGCAGGCGCTGAATTGGGCGGCGTGGCCTTAGCTGCGGCTACCGCGATGGAATCCGGCAAAAACTGGGTCATTATCCGCAACAGCAAAAAGGGCTATGGAACCGGCAAAATGGTTGAAGGCGTCCTCAAGGCGGGCGATGTTGTCCTGTTAGTTGAGGACATCGCCACTACCGGTGGACAGGTCGTCGAAGCAGCCAAAATCATTGCCGAAGCGGGTGCAACGGTTAAAGAAATCGTCTGTGTAATCGACCGCAAACAGGGGGCCGAAGAAAACATCACTGAAGCCGGCTATAAATTTGATTCTATTCTAACAAAGAACGACCTCGGCATAAAAGACGCGGACTGACAAGAGCCAGCAAGGTAATTATTCAAATCTATTGATTCGGGTGTCGGGAGTGGGATTTAGTCACCGGATGATTTTAGTATTAATATAGCATCTTCCCATCCATCGGGTGTCGAAAATGACCTCACTGCCGTATTCGGAAAACTGCCAATCGGGACCGAATCGCCGTTTTTCGGATCAATCCAAAATGCATTCACTTTACTTCCTGCTGTAAATTTATTCATATTGATGGAGAATGAACTCTTACTGCCTAAATAAACCATAATCCATTCGCCGTTTTTATGACGTGCCGCCAGGTTCAATACATCTCCACTGGTTTGGCCGCCGCTTGCAAAAATAGACTGGTCCGGGATGAGATACCACCACTCTTTTCGGCCCAGAAATATTTTCTTAAGGACGCCCATTTGACGAGCACCCGGTGAATCCAGTGCTTTCTTCCATGTAGGCAAAACCCGCCAGCTATCGTTGTGTCCATAAGTATGATGAGCACCGGCCAGGTATGAATAATAGGCCTGCCTGCGAATCCAAAGGGGAGTTACATCAAATCCATATTCAGAGCCTGCTTCATATGCTCCCTCAGCCATTAAAACGGGCTTTACCGGCTTGAGGTTATAATCATTTGTCACCATAGGATAAATCAGCTTAACACTATTCCACGTTTGCATTGAATTGAAGTCAAGCCAATCTTCATTGTGAATGAAGCTGGATGAGTATGG
>JABMRO010000445.1 GCA_013202635.1 Planctomycetota bacterium | reverse complement strand
GTCTCCATTGTTAACTGATTATGGTCGGTAGCGACATTAGCTGTGGAGAATACTGGAGCCAACTCATACTGTCCCGGCGCAACTTCGTTATGCTGCGTCTTGGCGGAAACGCCGAGCTTCCACAGCTCAGTATTTACATCGTACATGAACGACGCCACCCTTTCGTGGAGAGTACCAAAATAATGGTCATCCATCTCCTGGCCTCTTGGTGATGGCGCACCCAAAAGAGTTCGTCCCGTCAGAACAAGATCCAGACGTTTCTCATAGAATGAGCGGTCAACCAGAAAATACTCCTGCTCCGGCCCGAGCGTTGCCAGTACATGCTGTGAAGTTTTATTGCCGAGAGCGCGAAGAACGCGCATTGCCTGTTTATTCAGAGCCTCCATTGACCGCAGCATAGGTGTCTTCTTATCCAGAGCCTGGCCTGTGTACGAGCAAAATGCACTGGGGATATACAAAGTGACATTCTTGCCGTCCTCCTTGACGAAAACCGGCGAGGTGCAATCCCACGCGGTATAGCCGCGGGCCTCGAATGTCGCACGCAGCCCGCCCGAGGGGAATGAAGAGGCGTCGGGCTCTCCCTGACAAAGCTCTTTGCCGCTGAACTCCATCATAGTCCTGCCATCGGCCGTAGGGGAAATAAACGAATCGTGTTTTTCCGCTGTAAGACCGGTCATGGGCTGGAACCAGTGGCAAAAATGCGTGGCTCCCTTTTCTATCGCCCAGTCTTTCATTGCGTTGGCGATTACATCCGCCAACACGGAGTCAAGGGACTCGTATCCCTGGATCGTTTTCCTTAGTGAATTGTAAACGTCCTCTGGTAAGCGCTCACGCATAACCGAGTCATTAAAAACATTGGAACCAAAGAGTTCTGTTACTGATTCACAACATTTAGTCATTTTGTGTCTCCTTATTTATTTAACACGCTGTTTCTGAAGTATTTTTTTATGGATTAAGTTCGATACTTAACCAATCGCCATTTGGCCTCTTTCACCTGTACGAATGCGTATGCACTCGTTCAAATCCAATACAAATATTTTTCCATCGCCGATTTGTTCTGTCCTGGCGCCTTCGATAATTGCCTCGATTGTTTTCTCTACAAAGTCCCGGTTTACTGCTATCTCGATTCTGACTTTCTTGAGCAGATTTACCTCGAATTTAATGCCTCGATAGCTTTCTTCGTATCCATGCTGTTCGCCACAGCCAAGAGCATTGGTGACAGACATTTTGTAAACCTCGGCTTTGTACAGGGCTTTTTTAACATCCTGTAGTTTATGCGGCTGAATATATGTTATTATAAGCTTCATTCTTAAATCTCCAATTTATAACTAAATATATTTTATGTTGTGGTAAAAATCTGGAAGCCGGAGTACGCTTCCATGCCGTGCTCTCCGATATCCAGCCCTTTTAGTTCTTCCTCGGGGGTTACGCGGAGTCCGATGGTCTTTTTTATTCCATAAAACAGGGCTAATCCAAGGCCGAAGGCCCAGAAGAAAGCTACCGCGGCGCCAACGATTTGTACACCTAACTGTTTCAGTCCGCCGCCATAGAAAAGGCCGCTGTCCATATTGAACAAGCCTACCGACAAAGTTCCCCATAAACCACAAACGCCATGTACACTGACTGCGCCGACGGGGTCGTCAACTTTCAGCACTTTGTCAATGAATAACACGCTTAGGACAACTACTATGCCGCCAATAATCCCGATCATGAGCGCCCCAATCGGCGATACCCCGTCACATGGAGCTGTGATGGAAACAAGGCCTGCCAATGCTCCATTCAAAGCCATAGATGCGTCAGGTTTTTTCATTATGATCCAGGCAGTAAGCATTGCAGAAATTGCCGCTGCGGCCGCGGCGATATTGGTAGTGACGGCGATGTAACCTATCGAGCCGTCGCCGGTCGTTGTACTGCCGGGATTAAAACCAAACCATCCGAACCAAAGTATGAAAACGCCCAGTGCCGCTAATGGAATATTATGTCCGGTTATGGCCTTTGGTTTTCCGGTCGGGTCATACTTTCCAATACGAGGCCCAAGCATAATAGCACCTGCCAGGCCCAACCAACCGCCAACAGAGTGTACAACTGAGGAACCGGCAAAATCCAGGAAACCCATATTTTCAAGCCAGCCAGCCCCGGCATCACCCAGCAGCAACGAACCCCAGGCCCATTTGCCGAAAATAGGATATATAATAAGCGTAATGAATATACTATATAACAAGTAACCGACAAACTTGGTTCTCTCTGCCATCGCACCCGAAACAATGGTCGCTGCCGTTGCTGCAAAGACCGTTTGGAATATCAGAAACGTCCAGTTCCAGTCGGCTCCGGGTTCAACGCCACTCATGCCAAACAATGTCGTACCGAACAGTCCGTTGCTCTTGCCGAACATCAGGCCAAACCCGATAAGAAAGAACACTATCGTTCCGACGGAAAAGTCCATCAGGTTTTTCATAAGGATATTTACAGCATTTTTGGCCCGAGTAAAACCACACTCAACCATCGCAAAGCCCGGCTGCATAAAGAACACCAAAAATGCCGCCACGCATGTCCAGACAATATTGATGTTCATTTGAACCTCTTCTTGAACTGCTTCCGCAGCCGATACCGTTTGTGTGGATTCCTCAGTCCCGAACACCGGTCCGCATAAACCAATCGTCAATAACAGTACAACGCCAATCACTGCATTTCTCATTTTTCTGCCCTTAAATCTCAGAATAAAAGTTTTAGAATTTCTTAACTAAACCTATACCCACGAAGAAGAAATCACTGTCAGTTCCATAAGCATCTGTATCGCGTATATCATCACTCAACAACGTCACATAGTTTACGCTTGGTGTGATTGTCAAACCCTCTATCTCGAAGGGAAAAGAGACTGAGAGAACTAAATCGTTTATCTTGCTTTGGTTGGTGCCCCAGTAGTACTTATCGTATGAAGCGCTGCCCCACCCAAGCGTAGCACCGATGTCCATCGCGACAGGAACGTCCGGACTGAGTTCTAAGACCTGTTCTACACTGTGTCCTATCCCCAAAGATACATACGTGCCATCAACCTCATCCAGGTCGTGGTAACAGGTAATAGATGGACTCGCCGGCAAATCAAAACTAAATCCCAGGTAAGCTTCCAAAGTATCTGGAAGCCTTGTACCATCGGCATAACTACCCGGAAAATCATAGTAGATTAAACCGACCGAATAGCCAATCCCCTCTAAATCCGGCAGATCATCCGACCAATCCAGATAGTAGTCCATTTCCAAAAAATTACCATTTCTATCATTGATGTTGGTTAAGTCAAGGTTGCCCCAGATTCCTGCGGTGAAGTTTCCGTAAGTGGCACTGATGCCCGGCTGAAAAACCGGGTCATCAGTTAGGTTCTGACCTCGCCAGATGTACTTTCCGAAATAGTCAGCCGAAAGTTCAAAACCTATTTCGTCCTCGGCAAAAGCCGCTCCGGTACCAAATACCGCCAAATTCAGTACTAACAACAACCACTTTGTTTTTTTCATGGTTCTCAATCTCCTTTTCATAAATTTTGAATCCAGTTTTTAACCTTCTAAACACTTACAGACTGACAATTAACATACTAATTTTATAAAGCAATAGATGTGCCAGGGTGATAAATATTCTTTAACTTCTTGTAAGAACAGGAGATATGCGATTTTTCTGAACACCAGACATCATCTAAATTGCGACAAATATGTTGCGTGCTATCCATATGCGACATTTATGTATCATATTTGAGATATTACATATAGGAATTTTACGTTTTACTATGCATAAAAAGATGTCAACCATTTTTGCATCCTAACTTATTTATCTACATAGGCTTAGGGAAAAACAACCAAATATAATCGCTTGCCAGGTATTTTATTTATTTGTAGTGTTCGCACTTATTTGTTACAATTATGTCGTATAGCAATATTATATTACAAATAAGGAGTTCTGAGTCGTGCCGAACGAAAAGTCTGATTCACAGAAGCAAACTAATAAAAACGTTCACGTCCGTGAGCTGGAGACTCTGTACAACATCACTAATATCCTTACAGCAGGCATGCACCAACGGGAGGTGCTGGCCGAAGTTCTCGACACTCTCGACAGCGAGTTAGGTATGAACAGAGCCACAATAACCCTTCTTACGCCTGATAGTAACGACATTATGATTGAAGTTGCCCACGGTTTTTCAGAGCGACAAAGCCGTAATGTGCAATATAAAATCGGCGAGGGCATTACTGGCCAGGTACTTCAAACGGGCAAGGCAATGGTCGTCCCGAAAGTCTCTGAGGAGCCATTGTTTCTCGACCGTTTCCATCGCAAGAAAATAGCAAATGAAGAAATCAGTTTCATTTGCGTGCCAATTACAATTGGACGGGAGGTAATTGGAACTATTTCAGTTGACATGATTTTCAATGAAGCAACTTGGCTGGACGAAAACATGCGTGTCCTCAGCATTGTGGCCAGTATGGTTGCTAACGATGTACGCGTGCGGCGAGACGCGGAAATTCAGCGTCAAAGCCTTGAAGATGAGAATTTACGCCTGCACCATGAACTGGAAGATAAGTTTCGGCCTGAAAACATTATCGGTAATTCAAATGCCATGCGCCAGGTATATCGTCAAATTCACCAGGTTGCCGCCGCAGACACCACGGTTCTTATTCGTGGTGAATCGGGCACAGGCAAAGAGCTGGTCGCCCATGCAATCCACTACTCAAGCCTGCGTGCCAAGGGACCTTTTGTAAAAGTAAATTGTGCGGCACTGAACGAAAATCTGCTCGAAAGCGAACTGTTCGGCCATGAGAAGGGGGCTTTCACCGGCGCCCTTAAAGACAGAAAGGGGCATATTGAAGAAGCGCAGGGCGGCACTTTATTTCTCGATGAAATAGGAGACTTCTCTTCGGTTACCCAGGTCAAGCTTCTACGGGTACTTCAGGAACGTGAATACCAGCGTGTGGGCAGCAATCGTACCTTAAAATCCAATGCAAGAATCATCGTTGCTACAAATCGAGATTTAGAAAAAGCAGTTAACAAAGAAAATTTTCGCCAGGACCTTTACTATAGGATAAATGTATTTCCCATTTTCCTGCCACCGTTACGCGACTGCAAGGATGATATTCTTCTGTTAGCCGATTTTTTCGTTGAGCAATATTCCAATAGAATGAGCAAAGACATCCGCCGAATCAGTACGCCGGCAATTAATATGATGGTAGCGTATCATTGGCCCGGCAATGTGAGGGAACTGGAAAACTGCATCGAAAGGGCGGTACTGTTAAGCACCGATGGCGTCATACACGGCCATCACTTACCGCCGACACTGCAAACGTCTGATGCGTCCGATACCATCGGCACAGGCTCACTGAAAGAAAGGCTTGCTTTGTTCGAACGTGATATAATTGTTGACGCCCTAAAACGCTGCAACGGCAACCTTGCCGCTACAGCAAGGGATCTGCGAACCACTGCACGGATAATAGGTTATAAAGTAGGTGAGCTCAAAATCGATTTCAAGCGATACCGCAGGAAGAAAGGTTAATCTATAAGCCACGAGCCGGGTACAGGCAAAAATGGCAGCCGGCGCATATTCGTGTTAAATTCCTCAAATCGAAGATACCTCTTTGCTGTATTTTGTCTGAAAAAGATGATATACTCCTGACTGTAAAATCTTCCAAATTTACACAAAGGAGACTTCTTGTTTGCCCTTTAAGACAACGGCTAATTACAAAAGTGCCTGAAACGAATACTTTAGCCTGTCAAAAAATAAATGTTCCTGTGAGAGGGATTTATTTATTAATCATCTGTTGCAGTGAAAGGATTTGTGAAATGAAGAAAACTATCAGTGTTATCGTTGTTTGCATTTTAACAGTTGCAGTCGTGTCGATGGCCGGATGTATGTCTGAATCTGCGGCAAAGAGCATTAGTTACGAGCCGACATGGGAGTCGTTAACTCAGCACCAGATTCCTGAGTGGTTTCGGGACGCCAAGTTTGGCATTTATACTCACTGGGGGCCGGTTACCGTAGGCTCTGAAGATGGGCCGGGCGGTGGCCAGTGGTATGGGCGAAATATGTACATGCCAAACAGTCCGACCTTTAAATATCACATCAGTCGTTTTGGCCAGCAGAATCAAGTCGGCTACAAAGACATCGTTCCCCTGTTCAAGGCCGAAAAATTTGATTCCGAGCAATGGGCGAAACTGTTTGCCGCATCCGGGGCGAAGTTTGCCGGGCCGGTAGCCATACATCACGACAACTTCGCCATGTGGGACTCGGCTTATACCGAGTGGGACAGTATGGACAAAGGGCCGAAACGCGACATAACCGCTGAACTGGAAAAGGCCATTCGCAAGCGAGATATGAAGTTCATCGCGACTTTTCATCACGCCTTCACCTGGAGATACTTCGAGCCGTCATATAAGTTTGATGGTGCCGACCCGAAGTACGCCGGATTGTATTGCCGGGCTCACGAATCAGACGCACCGCCCACCAAGGAGTTTATGGATAAATGGCTGGGTATGGTCAACGAAGTGGTGGAAAAGTACAAACCCGACCTGACCTGGTTTGACTTCGGCCTGGGAAGTGAACAGCATAATTGCATCACACCAGAATATCAGCAGCAAATGTTTGCCGATTATTACAACTGGGCGGTGCGAAATAAGCGCCAGGTCGGCGCCGCTCACAAGCATAGGCATATCCATGAGCACACCGGTATTCTGGACTTCGAACGCGGGCGTGAAGACAATCTTGTACCGTATCCATGGCTGACCGATACATCTGTTGGCCAGTGGTTTCATCAGAAATCTGCCGCCTACAAATCTGTAGATCAGATCGTTGACGTGCTGGTGGACATCGTCAGTAAGAACGGCTGCATGCTCTTGAACGTCGGACCCGCCGCCGACGGCGCTATACCTCCGCAGGCACAGGAAATCCTGCTGGGAATTGGTGACTGGCTGGAAGTCAATGGCCAGGCGATTTACAAGACCCGACCTTGGCAGGTCTTTGGTGAGGGCCCCACACGCAACACAGGCGGCGGTTTCAGCGAGAATAAGGACAAACTATATACACCAGAGGATATACGTTTCACACGCAGCAAGGATGGTAAGACGATTTACGCGATTGTGTTAGGCTGGCCGGGTGCCGGGGAGACTGTAACAATCCGCTCGCTGGCGGATAAGGCAGGGGCTGTAAAAATAACTGATGTCAAACTGTTAGGGCACAAGGGCAGACTGAATTGGAAACGGGACCTGGAAGGGCTGAAAATCGATATGCCCTCGAAAAAACCCTGTGAACATGCTTTCGCGTTGAAGATTATGTCCCGCGTATAGTAAGGTAACAGAGCAGGAATGAATGGGAAATTATAATAATGTAATTTGAGGTATTGAAATGGATAGACGAAAGTTCCTGAAAGAATTTGGAGCGTTTGTGACAGTTGTTTGTACGGGTAGATTATGGGCGGCCCAAAGGGCTGAGAAACGCAAGGTCCCGAATATTCTTTATATCATGTCCGACGACCATGCGGCGCATGCGATAAGTGCATACAAAAGCCGATTAGCAAAAATCGCCCCGACGCCAAATATTGACCGTCTGGCTAATGAAGGCATACTCTTTGAGAACTGCTTTTGTACCAATTCGATTTGTGTTCCCAGCAGGGCGACGATACTGACCGGCCAATACAGCCAGACCAACGGCGCTCTGGATCTGGGAGGCAGGCTCGAACCTCAAAGACAATATTTGCCCGGACTGATGAAGCAGGCCGGTTATGAAACGGCTATGATTGGCAAGTGGCACTTAAAGCAGGAGCCTGCGTTCGATTATTATTGCGTGCTGCCGGGGCAGGGCTCGTATTTCAATCCGATTCTTCGTGAGTCGGGTGGGCAGTGGCCAAAAAACGAAAAGCGCTTCGCCTCTTATGATTCGCGTCACTCCTCGGATGTTATTACAGATACGTCGCTCAAGTGGCTCAAAGGCAGAGACAGGTCGAAACCTTTCTTTCTTATGCACCATTACAAGGCGCCGCATGACAATTTCGAAAATGCCGAGCGCTATGACTGGCTCTTCGAGGATGTGGATATTCCTGAGCCTGTGAGCTTGTGGCGGCTGCCGAATCATGGTTCGCAGGCAACCGAAGATATGGGTACGTCCATCGGTAAGCGTAATAAGCGAAGGAATATGGGTCATCATATGTTTGTTGACCAGTCGCTGTCGGATGACCAGTACAAACGGACGGCATATCAGCGTTATTTGAAGAAGTATCTGCGGTGTGTTCGTGGGGTAGATGATAATTTGGGCCGGTTGTTTAAGTATCTGGATGACAGCGGACAGATGGACAATACTGTCATCATCTATACGTCCGATCAGGGTATGATGCTCGGTGAGCATGACTATATCGACAAGCGATGGATGTATGAAGAATCGATACGGATGCCGTTTCTTGTAAGATATCCTGAGATGATTAAGCCGGGGACTCGCACAGACGAGATTATCAATAACACCGACTTTGCACCGACGATACTGGAGCTGGCGGGCGCTAAGGCTCCCGGCTATATGCAGGGGCGAAGTTTTGTTCCTTTGCTGCAGGGCAAAACACCTGCCGACTGGCCCAGGTCCACTTATTACCGCTACTGGATGCACATGGCGCACCACGACAATCCCGCGCATTTCGGTGTTCGGACAAAAGAATACAAACTGATATTTTTCTACGGTCAAAACTACAAGAAAGGCGGCCCGAAACCAACCCGGCCCGGCTGGGAACTATATGATATGAAAAATGACCCGTACGAAATGAACAATCTGTACCCCCGTGCTTTCTTGCGAAAGCAAGAACGGGGGAAATATACCGCCGTAATTAAAGAGCTGAAGACCGAGCTGTTGCGGTTAAGAAATAAGTACAACGAAACGGATGACAGATACCCTCATATCCAAAAAGTGATCGATGAATATTGGGACAGTTAATTACGACTGCGACTTTGTAACGATAAGTCTGACTTGCTAAGATTTTATTGAAACTTAATTAATCGACAGGAAGATACAGATTTAATATGATTTGGAAAAACAATTGGTGTTTGTTCGGGAGGACATACTATGAGTGAATACGTTTGCACAAGACGCGGTTTTTTGAAGGCTGCCGGTGCAAGCTTAGCCGCCTTATCTGTGCCGGGTATCCCGGCCTTTGCAAAGGAACAAAAGAAGTCCAACATACTCTTCATCTTTGCCGATGACCAGTGTTTTGAAACGCTGCGCTCTTTGGGCTGTGATGAAATAGAAACGCCGAATCTTGATAAGCTTGTTCGAAACGGCGTTACTTTTACACACGCATATAATCAGGGCGGCTGGCATGGCGCGATATGTGTGGCCAGCCGGACAATGCTCAATACCGGTCGATTCCTGTGGATGGCCAGAGAGTTTGAACCGAAGCTCAAGGAAGAGACCAAAGCGGGCAGGTTCTGGTCGCAGTATATGAAGCAGGCCGGCTACGATACCTATATGACCGGCAAGTGGCACGTAAAAGGTATCAAGCCGGAAGACATATTCGATTATGTCAAAGATGTTCGGCCCGGTATGCCCAATCAAACGCCGCTGGGATACAACCGGCCGATAGAGGGAATACCCGACCTCTGGAAACCATGGGACAAGAAAAATGAGGGTTACTGGAAAGGCGGCAGGCACTGGAGTGAAGTGCTCGCGGACAACTCGGTGGAGTTTCTCGAAAACGCTTCGAAGAGCGAAAAGCCGTTCTTTATGTATCTGGCTTTCAACGCCCCGCATGATCCGAGACAATCTCCGAAGGAATACGTGGACAAGTACCCGTTGGATAATGTGAAAGTTCCCGCTAATTTCCTGCCTGAGTATCCGTATAAGGATTCGATCGGCCTCGGTAGGAAGCAGAGAGATGAACGTCTCGCTCCATTCCCCCGCAGTAGATATGCCGTTAAAGTGAACCGTCAGGAATACTACGCGATAATTACCCACATGGATACGCAGATCGGGCGAATTCTGGCTACGCTGAAAAAAACCGGAAAAGCCGACAATACTTATATATTCTTCACGGCCGACCATGGGCTGGCGGTTGGTCATCACGGTCTGATAGGAAAACAGAATATGTACGACCATAGCGTCAGAGTGCCGCTTGTGGTCAACGGCCCAGGTATTCCGAAGAACAAAAAGCTCTCTATGCCGATTTACCTTCAGGACATTATGCCATCGACGCTGGAGCTTGCCGGTGTTAAGAAACCTCGACAGGTTCAGTTTAAGAGTTTGATACCGCTTATCAATGGTAAGACAAACAACAGTTACGACGCAATTTACGGCGGTTATATTGACCTGCAGAGAATGATTACTGCGGGCGGTTACAAAATGATATACTATCCGAAAATCGGCAAAACCCTCCTTTACAATCTCAAGGCCGATCCTCTGGAAATGAACAATCTTGCCGAGGACCCAACCTATTTCAGCCGGATAAGGAAATTAAGGAGGCGGCTGAAAATCCTGCAAAAAGAAGTTGGCGATAAATTCAATATCGAGCATCTTCCGTATCTCGGTTCACAAGCAGGGAGCTAATCGGGACACAAGGGCCATACTGAATATGGGTCTAAAAAAATAACTAATTCGAAAGGGGCTATAAGATGAAAAAGTTGCTGTTGATTATTTCTATTGCAATGTTTAGTTGTCTGAACAGCATTGGCGCTCAGGAGGATATTCTGATAGCTGATTTTGAAGGCAAAGACTATGGTACCTGGACGGTTACCGGAGAGGCCTTCGGCCCCGGGCCGGCTCAGGGAATCCTGGCCAATCAGATGGAAGTAACCGGTTTCAAAGGTAAAGGACTGGTCAATACGTATTATAAAGGCGATAAGACCACTGGCACGCTTACTTCGCCACCATTTAAGATTGAACGTAAGTACATTAACTTTCTGGTAGGCGGCGGAAAATATCCCGGAAAAACCTGCATTAATCTGCTGGTGGCTGGAAAGGTCGTCCGAACCGCAACGGGGCCGAATGACAGACCCGGTGGCTCGGAAGAACTGGAGTGGCACTGTTGGGATGTCTCGGAACTATCTCGTCGAGAGGCACAAATCCGAATTGTCGATAAGGGCACCGGTGGATGGGGGCACATAAACGTGGACCATATCATTCAGAGCGACAAAAAGGTTGAGGTAGCTACAGATAAGAGCCGGGAATTATTGCTGAAGAAAAAATATCTGAACTTCCCGGTTAAGAATGGAGCAAAAAAACAACTTATAAGTCTTGTTATCGATGGCAGAGTGGTCCGGGAATTTGAGATTGAGCTGGCTTCTGATG
>JABMRO010000444.1 GCA_013202635.1 Planctomycetota bacterium | reverse complement strand
TCGCACAGGGCGACGATATTCTCACTCTTAACGTTGCCCAAGTTTGCACCACCTTGACCGGCAACGCCGATAACGGCGATATTGAGCTTTTCATTCGGCGAGTTGCCTGCCTTTAGGATGCCAGATTTCAGAATTACCAGTCCTGCTCCGGCCATTGTGCTTTGTTTAAGAAATGTACGACGTTTCATTAGTTACCTCCATCAGTTAAAGCCTTGCTTACACATTGTTCATAGTCTTAGGAACTCCTTACGGAGAATAAATCCTACTTTGTAGTAACTTCCAGTTCAGTATATAAGGTAGGCCAAAAAGAGTCCACTTTTTTTCTAAAATCTGCATTTTTTTCACAATAAACAGAATACTATACCAGATATTTTCGATAACATCAACTTCAATAGATATCTATAATACTCACAAAGAACAACGTTAATAAACACATTCTTTTGCAGCGTCAGCAAATACTTTAAGGTTCTCAACGGGTGTCTCAAAGAAGTGGTCACATGCGGCACAGATATATCCACCGTTGGGACCTACTTTTTCAAAAAGTTCATGCACTTTCGCCCGAATATATTCTTTTGTGCCGTTGGTAAGAATACTGAACTGGTCCATTCCCCCTATAAGCGCCAGGCGGTTATCAACTTTTACTGAGAACTCCCATGGCTCCTGATTGCCGCCGATGCTGATTGGTGCCAAAGTCTCGGAAACATCACATCCGTTGGCAATAATCATCTCTTCAATTCCCAGTGTCCCGCCGCAGGTGTGGTAGCTAATCTTGAATCCCAAATCGTGAAGGGCATTGTGAATTTTATGGTCATAGGGTGTACAGAATTCCTTGTGCAGATTGGGAGATATGAGCGTTGAGGATGCGGCGCCGCCGCCGGTTTCAATCAGGTCAAACTTTGCGCCTTTCATCGATTCGATGAACCGCAGCTTCTTTTCCAACAGGTAGCCTAAAAACTCGTGCACCCAATCCGGCTTATCAAAACAGGCCAGGAGCAGCTCGTTAACATCCATTAGGCAGCAGGCGTGCTGCCAGCAGCCTGCCTGGTCACCCCAGACGAATCCGCGTAGAATCCCACGGTCACCAAGCTGATCGTATAACTTGCTGACAGGTTTCAGGCTTAGTGTGGGTACCGGCATATATTTTCCAATCAGCCTGATATCTTCATCTTGCTTTACCATATATTCGGTTACCCAGGTGGTTTTCCTGTCGCCGGCGATTTTGTAGGTAAGAGTGCCTTCCGGTGTGTGAATGGTATAATTGACAGCGCGATTATCCGGCTCGTTACTGATAACCTCCGGCATGATTTTCCAGCTTTCCGTAGAGGATTTTGACGCTGCGCTTTGTACCTGTGTCTGGCCTACGTCACCGAAGTACTGGGCCTGTGCATCGAAGCCGAACTTCTCAAACGCATCAAGGTCGCTCATCCCGCCCAGATACTTGTCCAGGTGGTACTGTTGCCACTGGTGTAATGAGACCGGCAGACGATCAGGCTTTTCTCTATTCAACGCACGCATCATGCGTTCTTTTGATGTCATTGTTAAATTCCCAATTTTCTGGATGAATTAGTCCAGGTGAAATACTTCTTCCATATCGGCCCACCACTGGCCTTCTTTTCGGGTTGGTATCGGAACCTGGCAGGGTTCGCAGAATGTCCACCATTTCTGTGTTGTGGGGTCGGCAGCCATTTTGTCCATATCGGCCTTGAAGTCGTCGCCGGTATATTCGAAGTATCCGAACAGATAGTATTGACCCTTTTCCAGCTCGCCGAGATAAATCGAGTAGTTGCGGATATTACACTCTTTTATTTTTTTTAGCACTCCCGGCCAGACGTCTGCGTGCAGCTCCTTATATTCTTCAAGTTTTTCTGCTCTGAGACCGATGACGCTGCCATAGCGTGTTACCTTTTGCTGTGCACATCCGGCGAATATAAAGCTAAAGACCAGTAATGCTGTGGTGACTATCATAAACTTCGTGCAATTTCTCATTACAATATTCTCCTTTCAACGTTATTAGAACTGCCCTTTAAACTCGTCGGCATTCTCTCTTGTAATAGGTGGACAACTGACCGGGTAGGCCTTGTCGAGTTTTTCGCCCTGAAGATACTTGACTGCCAGGCGGATTGCGCTTCGGCCTTCTTCCTCAGGCTGCTGATAGCTGGTTCCCGTAAGTATTCCCTGCTTGATTGCCTCAATCGCTTCCTTGCTGCCGCCCATACCTACAATATGAACGTTTGTGCGTCCGGTCTTTTGGCATACCTGTGCCGCAGCGATAGCGAAGTTGTCTCCATGAGCATAGACGCCACTGAGATTGGGGTACTTTTGCAGCAGTGTCTGCATTTCGGTCTTTACAATGTCGCGTTCACCCCTGTGGGGAATACGTGCTATTGGATTAATGTCTGGATAGTCTTTAAGCACGTCACGCAGGGCATTGCTCCGCGCAACCTCAGGCCCGGTTCCGAGATGCTGGTGAAATTCGACGAGTTCACCCTTTCCATCCATTGCTTCGGCCAGAATCTTTGCCGAAACCACCGCACCGGCATAGGAGTCAGTACCGGTGTAACAAATATATTCGCAATCCTGGCCGATCTCGCGGTTGACAATAATGACGGGAATTTTGCTGCGGTTGAGCATCTGCACGCCTCGCACCAGTGGTTCTTTCTTCATTGGCACCAGGCAGACCACATCGGCGCGTTTGGCAATAATTTCTTTTATCTGCTCGATTTGGAGGACCGGGTCTTCCGTAGCGTTGAGGATTGTGACATCGACGCCGAGTTTTTGGGCCTCGTCCCTTACTCCAAGACGCATGTTCTGCCAGTAGGGGTGATCCAGCGTCTTCAAAAATCCGATCTGTTGTTTTCGCGGCCCACGGTCTTTGCAGCCGCATGTCACAACAGCTAAAAGCACCATAACTCCAACCAAGGTTTTAGTCACTTTGACGGAATTCATCCTCTGTTTTCCTTTCCTTTTTTTTCTTAATTACGTTTTTGACAAATACTACTTGCGGCTGCGTTTCTTGGCCAGTACATCAACTGTTACAACAACAACAATAATCAAGCCTGTAACGACCTTTCGATACTCGGCTCCGACGCTGAACTGTGTCAAAAGATTGTCAATCACACGCAGCAACAGCACCCCGGTCAGCGTTGCGGTCAGGCCGCCGCTGCCGCCGCCCAATGGTGTGCCGCCGACAATCACGCTGGCGATAACATCCAGTTCCTTACCCATGTGGCTTTCCGCCTGGGCGGTTGCAGTCATAGCCAGAAATATGGCCGCGGCAATAGCACAGGTCAAACCGCAAAGCATATAGCTAATCATCTTTATCCTGTGAGTATTTACACCGGCCAGCCAGGCGGCTTCCTCGTTACCACCTATAGCAAAAATATAATGCCCGAAACGTGTGAACCTCAGTAGGTATGTACCGATACCGAAGACCACCAGAAATATTACAATTGGCATAGAAATCTGGTAGCTTTGCCCGAAAACCGGAATTTGTGCATCGTAAATCCAGTTAAACTGATTGCGCAGAGCAATGTTGGCAACCTGTTTTGCCTGGCCTCCACGGGTAAGGATAAGCGCTATGCCGCGAAAAACCAGCATTGTGCTTAGCGTTACAACGAAAGGATTTACTCCTACCCGGGCAATAAGTACTCCGTTAATTGCGCCGAGGCTAATCCCAACCAGAGCGGTCAGCAGCAGTGCCGCCGAAATAGCTGTCGCCGCACCATAAGGCGAAAGTTTGTCCATAGTCAATACAAGAACCACACTGCAGACAGCCGTATTGGATGCCACGGACAAGTCAAATCCACCTGCAATCATTACAAAGGTCATGCCGATGGCTATAATCCCAAGTGCTGCGGCATTTGTCAGAAGGTTGTCAACAAGATTAGTCCAGCTAAAAAACGTCGGACTCCTGAAAGAAGCAAAAGCACACAGAACCGCCAGCAGAATCAGGATGGAAGCCTGTTGCAGCTTCTTAAATGAGAGAGTTCTTCGAGTTCCTCCGGCGCCGGGTGCGTCATCCGGCGCCGCATCGACGGACTTGTTGGCATCTTTACTCATTCAGCCTTTGTCCTTTCCTGCACATTCGGCAAAAAGTTCATCCTCGTCGGTTTCAGTTCCCGGCATTTCCCGCACCAGCCGGCCATTTCGAATAACCAGGATGCGGTCGGCCAGTTTGGTAATCTCTATCAACTCAGATGAGATGAGGATTATTGCCTTTCCCTCGCAGGCCAAATCCATAATCAGTTTGTACATCTGTGCCTTTGTGCCTACGTCGATACCCTGAGTAGGCTCGTCGAAAATAATCACATTCGAATCGGCTGCCAGCCAGCGGCCGACTACTACCTTTTGTTGATTACCACCGCTGAGACTTTGTATTTCCATCTTCAAATCGGGTGGGTCAACACTCATCCTTTCAATCATACATTGGGCGCGGTTGGCGAGGCGTCGCTGCGACTGGAATCCGAAAGCACCGCTGAGCCGTTCGAGTATGCTTATGTTGAGATTTTCACAAACCGATCTGCCTGTGATGTTGCCCTCAAGCTTGCGATTCTCAGGAACCATACCGATACCCAGGCTGCAGCATAAATTAGGGGAGCGCACTGGAATAGGCTTGCCTCGAAATTCAACTTTACCCGAAGCTTTATCCGCTCCGAATATAGCTCGGACAATTTCGGTGCGCCCTGAACCTACCAGGCCGGCGATGCCTAATATCTCACCGGCGCGAAGCTCAAAAGAGATGTTTTTAAATACTCCCGGGCTGCTTAGGCCGTTTATCTTAAGGAGGGTTTTCCCCGGGTGATTTTTTTTCTCGGGAAATATCTCACCCAAATCATGTCCGAGCATCATACGAGTCAGATCCGATATTTCGCATTCACTAATATTTTTGGTGCCTACTACTTTGCCGTCACGAAGTACAGTAACACGGTCGGCAATCAGGGGCAGCTCTCCTAATCGATGTGAAATATACACAATCGCCAGCCCTCTGTCCCTGAGATCGTTGATTACCTGGAACAGTTTTTCGATATCTTCACTGCCAAGGGAGGCGGTGGGTTCGTCGAATACAAGCAGCTTTACATTGCGGCGCACCGCGCCTGCGATTTCAACCAGGCATTGCCGGGCCTTACTTAGCCTGCTTACCGGCTCATCAGGGTCCAGATCGAAACGCAGATACTCAATGGCCCTGGATGCCCCGTCACTGATTGAGGCTCTGTCCATTTTCCGTATCCAGTGTCTTGTCTTCTCGTCACCGAGCATAATATTCTCGGCCACGGTGAAATTAGGCAGCACGCTCAGTTCCTGGTAGATAACAGCGATACCCAAATTACGCGCCTGACGGGGATTGCTAATCCTTATATCACGGTCGTCGAATCTTATGCGGCCACGATAGTCGTCAAACCGACCCGCAAGCACATTCATAAGCGTTGATTTGCCTGCCCCATTCTCACCGATGAGCGCATGGACTTCGCCGCCGCGAACGTCGAAATCCACTTCGTCAAGTACCCGCGTACCTGAAAATTCCTTCACGATGTCCTGCATTTGCAGGATTTCACAATCATTCAAAGACATTTAATCATCCAGAAGTTTATCTTTTTTCAAAGACACCATATTCTCGAAAGACATCGAACATGGCAAGAATATTTTCGAGAGCTGTTTGCACATTGTTTTTTATCGGTTGACCAATATTCATCAAGCAGCTTGAAATCGTATGGCTCATTCTGGTATTATAACACCTGGAAAACTTAAGTTGCATAGCAAATGTAGAAATTAGATAGAGGTGGTTCATTGCATATGACATCACGACAGCGTGTTCTAACGGCATTTGAACACGCCGAACCCGACCGTGTGCCTTGCTGGTGCGGGGCATCGGTTGAATTCTGGGAAAAAGCCAAACGTGAGCTTAAACTTGATGACGAAGGCCTGCGTGTGCGATTCGGTGATGATTTCCGGCGGGTATTAGCCGAATATGACGGGCCGGAATTTCCACTATCTGAGGACGCCACATCGAGAACAATATTCGGAATTGAACGACAGGGAATGGGTTATGGCCAGCCGATGAGCCATCCGCTGGCAAATGCCGCGATACAACAAGTGCACGATTATCCCTGGCCCAACCCGAATTTGATGAATGTCTCGAAAATAAAAACAGAAGCACAGGCTTACAAGGGACAATATGCAATTCTCGGCGGCGACTGGTCACCATTTTGGCATGATGCTATCGATTTGCTTGGTATGGAAAATCTTTATATGAAAATGTATGACCAGCCGAAGCTTGTCGATTCGGTAATGCAGCATCTGGTTGATTACTATGCAGCGGTCAGCCAGCGAATATTCGATGCCGCCGCCGAAGATATTGATATATTCTTCATCGGTAATGATTTTGGAAGTCAAACCGGGCCCCTGCTGAGTCCGGCCCTTTTTGAGCGATTTATCCTGCCGCACCTCAAAAGGCTGATTGACCTTGGCCATTCCTATCGCTTGAAAGTCCAGCTTCATTGCTGCGGTGGTTTTGCTCCGTTGATTCCGATGCTGATCGAAGCCGGCCTTGACGGTCTGCACGCGATTCAGCCGTCTTGCTTTGGGATGGACCTGAAAAAGCTCAAGGCCGATTTCGGGGACAAGATTCTCTTTAACGGCGCCATCGATTCACATCACGTACTTATTGAAGGCACACCTGCAACCGTTTCCGCTCAGACACGCAAAGTGCTTGATATCATGGCCCCCGGCGGAGGCTATATTGCCGGCGCCAGCCATGACACGATTCTCGAAGAAACTCCCATTGAAAATGTCCTCGCAATGTTCGATACTGTTTTACAATACGATAATTATCATCATAAAAATAGCTGCTAATAATTGATTATTAGCAGCTATCCTGTTTGACTTTAGCAGCATTTTATTTCTAACTGCCTTTATATTTTGCCCAGTAATCAGGCATTAGCTCCTTTACCTTGGCTTCGAGTTCCTGGTCGCTGATGGCGGTCAGGCGGCCGTGTTCGTCATACTGGTCGATGACCCAGCGAGCCATTTTGTGTATTTTAATCTTATTGATTCTGTCTTCACCCTTAAGGCCGAAAAACTCGTTGACCCAGTGTACGACGCCGTCGGTCCCGCTTTTGTCGGTGATAGCCACGCGAGGCGGCCGGGCGAGCAGTTTTTCGGTGTCGAAAATGTTATATATCTGCTCATCGCGACGAAGTCCGTCGGCGTGGATACCGGCCCGGGTAGTATTGAACGACCTGCCCACGAACGGATAGTTGTCCGGTATCGGCAGACCAATAGACCGCATATAGTCGGCTAATTCCGTGATTACCATCGTGTCAATTCCGCAGAGGTCTCCTTTTAATGCGATGTACTCGAAAATCGCGCTTTCGAGAGGAGGATTCCCTGTACGTTCTCCGAAGCCAAATAATGTCGTGTTTACCACATCACAGCCGTACAGCCATGCTGTCCCGCCGTTGGTATGCACCTTGTGGAAGTCGTTGTGCCCGTGCCATTCGAGGCGGTCGCTCGGCACACCACATTCCCGGTTTAGCTTGTAGATAAGCTTTGGAATACTTCTGGGCAGTTCAGCACCCGGGTAACTAATTCCAAAGCCCATAGTATCACAAAGACGAATTTTGGCTGTGAGTTCTTCCGGTACCTGGCTGCTCATTTCCATTAACCGCTCTACAAATGGAAGGACAAAGCCATCAATATCTGCACGTGTCAAATCTTCGAGGTGACAGCGGGGACGCACGCCGGCCTCAAAAGCCGCCTCCACAACCTCGCAATAGCTGTCCATGCATTCGGCACGGCTGCGGAATTTCAGTTTCTGGAATATATGGTAGTCTGAGCAGCTTGTGAGCATGCCGGTTTCTTTTAGTCCAGCTTCTTTGACGAGGCGAAAATCCCCTTTAATCGCTCGAATCCAGCCGGTACATTCAGGATATTTATGGC
>JABMRO010000443.1 GCA_013202635.1 Planctomycetota bacterium | reverse complement strand
GTCTTCAGGACAGCCACTGCGAGCGAAATCCTCAATGGCTGGAGCAGATAAAAGACTTTGAAAAACAAGTCTGGATTTACGAGTGCTTAAGGCCAATGAAAGCCAAAGATCCTTACTCGTATTTTCGCCTGATGCCGTGGCGTGCCTTTAAGCGGGGCCAAACCGGAGCGGGCTTCTGGATTTACTACTACGGACTTAATTTCAAGACCGGGGCTGTCCCCTGGGATGACACGTTAAGACCTCAGGGTTTTTCCGGCGTTGTTTACGGCAGCCGAGGAAGTCCCGTGCCCGGTCTTGATGAAAATATCGTCCCGTCACGGCGATGGGAAGCGTGGCGAGAGGGCGTCGAGGACTATCAATACATTTTCGAATTGCAGAAAGCTATAGAGAAGATTAGCACCGAAAAACCAAAAACAGCAAAACGGGCTCAACAATCTCTTAACGATACGGTCGATTACGTTTTGAGAAATGCCGGCGATTGTAATGCTGTTTACAAGGCCCGAAGAGAGCTTAACAATATCTTGCTGGAAACTAATCGCGAGCAGTATGCTGAGAAAAGATAAGGGTCATAATATTCTTCTTATTCACACCACAAGCCATCCGATTGCTCAATAATCAACCGTCTATAATCAATGATTTGAGTGACTTATAAATGCAAGATAACACAGCGCTGGACACTTTTATAAAAAGCAGTATTTATACGAGCCCGCAATATGTCAAGAGACTTAAATTCATATATTCCGCGGTATGTAAATATGCACAGTCGAAAAATAAGTCTTTCGAAGAGCTTGAAATCCTGGAGTTCGGATGCGGTCCGGGAGGTATAACATTTCCATTGGTTTCTCTTGGCTCTCACATCACGGCATTCGATATCGATGCATCGGCAGTGTCCGGCATCTTAGAGCGTATTGAGAAAGAGAAGCTCAATAACATAATTATTAAGCAAGCGGACGGTCATAGTTTTGACGACAATAAGAGCTATGATTTGGTTATTGCAAGTGAGGTTCTTGAGCATGCTGTCAATCCCCACGAATTTGTAAAAAGCATCAGGGCCCGGCTTAAGAAGGGAGCCTGGTTGGTTGTTACAATTCCCAACGGGTATGGGCCATGGCAGCTTAAAAGAAGGTTATCTGTCATTACTCATCTTCGCAGGAATAA
Source organism: Planctomycetota bacterium (assembly GCA_013202635.1). Taxonomy (GTDB): domain Bacteria; phylum Planctomycetota; class Phycisphaerae; order Sedimentisphaerales; family Anaerobacaceae; genus NIOZ-UU13. The sequence continues at coordinate 5,608 of JABMRO010000443.1, read as the reverse complement.
TTGGCTGCGTCATATTTTCGGAAAGCAGCCTTATTTTACAGGGCAAGACCATTGTCAATTTTACACCAAAAAAAGATTTCTTAAGATGCTGTCTACCTTTTCCTTCAGGCTTAAGGATTTCGGCAAATCCGACTCCATATTAGCTATTTTTGAAACAAGACGGGGACCTCTCTTCGGTAAAGCAGACGTGCGGCTTGCAGATATTTTGCCATGGTGGTTAGCCAGCGGTTGGTATTTTGTGTTTGAAGCAGAATAACAGAGCGGGTAATGTACCCCGGAGTTTTCAAGACACGAAAATCAGCTGAGTTGTCCAGGACATAAAATTAGTATTACTCGCTGAACAGAATAAACGCTATTAGATGTCATTAAGAAAACGCATAATAATGAATGCCGGCTCGAACTGGGTCGGTATGCTGGTTGCTGCGGCGGTCGGGCTGGTGCTGTTCAGGACTATACGGCACAACCTTGGTGCGAGCTTCGGTGTGTGGGCTTTGCTTTCCACTGGACTGCGTTATCCTATAATTTTGGAAAGAGCGTTCTCGCTGTCAACAAATCGTTTCGTGGCCTTCTATCGTGATAATATCGAGCAGATGAATAAGTTTATATCAGCCTCTTTCGGAATGCTGATAGGGCTGGCTGTTTTAACCGTTGCCGCGGCAGTTTTGTTATCATTTTTCGTTTCCGACATATTTACGGCAATTACCTCCGAGTCAGCACGCGAAGCACAGATTACGTGCATACTGGTTGGTGTTACATTGGCACTCAGGATATTGGGCGCAACTTTTGGCGGTGCATTAAGGGGTTATCAGTACCATACGAGATCTAACGCCGTTGCAATTACAGCTAATCTGCTTCGCATGGTCTTAACTGTTGGAATACTTGCTCTTTGGAAAAGTATGATTGCCGTGCAGCTGGCATCCGCAATGGCGGCGGCGGCATCTTTGCTGTTGATGTTTTCAGTTGCACGAAAATCGATCGAAGGTTTCAGAATCGCCATCTCCAAGGTCGGAAAGAATACGATTCGAGAGATATTTCGACATACCGGCCATGCGACCGCTCGTTCGGGCAGCATGGTTTTTATGTTTAGTACACTGGTATTAGTTGTCGGTAAGGTAGGCAGTGCCGAGGACGTAGAGGTGTACGCTATTGCCTCGATGATTCCCAGCTTTGTTCGCGGGCTCCTGGCAGGAACTCAAAATGTTTTCCTGCCGGTTATTACCAGTCTTAACGCAGGCGGGCAAACCGAAAGAGTAAAAGCAGTTATTAAAAAAGGGACCCACATAAGCTCTGCTCTGGCCGGCGCTTTATTGATTTTGCTGTTTGTCTTCGCCAGAGAAATTCTGTCTATCTGGTTTAAGGATGCGGTTCCATCAGAAACGGTTCTTGTGATGCGAGTGTTGATAATATCTGTTGTCGGGCGGGGATTTTTCGGAATATGGTTACCTTCATTGGTAGGTATAGGACATCTGCGAGGATTGACAATCGCAGCAATCACCACTGCAGTAATCGCTGTTTTACTTGAGTTAATTTTATTGCAAGGTTTCGTTTCCGTCCCGATGGCACCGTCGATAGCGCTTGTAGCTGCCCTGTGGGCGTATATGGGGCTTTGGCTGCCTCTCCACGGCCTGCACAAATTAGGGATACACCCTTACGAGTACCTCAAAGACAGCTTGTCTGGGCCTCTGGCGGCAAGTCTCGTTTCAATCGCGGCACTGTGGGCGCTGAACGGCATTCTACCGAGAGGAACCATTGGCTGGCCGGCGATGCTTATACTGGCCGCCGTGGTCGTAACGGTGAGTTTCACAGTTATTTCGCTGCGGAAAGAGACGGCCGATTTAATCGCCGCAGTGAGAATAAAATACGGGAGCAAAAAGGGACATCGAATATGAAGGCCCTCGTTATTAATCAATGCTCTACAAATAAAGGTGACAGAGCCGTTCTGTTTTTTGTGCTCAGGGAGCTGGCACGAAATGGCATTGACCAGGTTACTGTGTCTGCAAGTAATCCGGAATATTGGGAAGAGAAACCGGATTTTCCGGAGATTGCTGTGCGAGTTATCCCATGGGGCTGGGACAATTCCCGCAAAAAAGACGTTGGCTTTTGGGGCAAAGTAATTCATCGAATACAGAAGGTAATACTCAAGCGGCGAATTCATTTTCCCTTAGTACGCAACGCCCTGATTGCAGGCAAACGTCCGTGGTATCTTCGTTTTCTGATAAACAGGCAATTCGTAAAAGCCCTCAGAGAAGCTGACATCGTCATCAGTACCGGAGGTCACCACATCACCACTATGTTTGTACCTGATGCGGCCACCCCGCAGATATTCGATATGGCGGTAGCTTTGCTATACGAAAAACCATTATTACTCTGGTCACAATCTATCGGTCCATTCGAGTTCAAATCGCAGAAAAGTAAGTTGATGGTGCAAAAAATACTTTCCGGCGCCAGCCAAATATTTATCCGTGACGAGGCCTCGGCAGAACAAATAAATGAAATGCAGGTTTCCCTGGAGCATGTATCTAAGACACGCGAGTCCGTATTCGGCCTGTGTGATATTGTCAAATCACGAACCAAACCAAGTAACCGCCCGCCCGTAATGGGCATCTCCGTTTACGTGCACACACGTGCCGGCCGGCTCGAAGAACACAACAATCATCCGCGTTATTTTGCATCGCTGATTGACCATGCCATAGAGGCCGGATATAAAGTGCGATTTTTCCCGATGGAGCTGCAAGGCACAGACCGTCACTGTATTGAGGCGGTGATACACAGCGTTAATAAAAAAGAAAACTGTGAAATTGTTGAAGGCTTTCCCGGAACCTCAGACCATATCAACGCCATTGCAAAGTGCAGAATATTCATCGGGCACAAAACCCATTCACAAATCTTTTCATTAGTGGCAGCAACACCCTTGCTTGCGATTGCATATCATAAAAAAACCGAAGATTTTATGGCTCAATACGGGCTTGAAAAATATTGCATTACAGATGAGCAGATCAGCACAGAAAAGCTGATTGAACTATTCGATAAAATTAATAATAACCTGGACTTCATCAGCCAGAAAGAAGAAGAGGCAGGCTCTCAAATGTGCAAGCAGGTCAGGGAAGATTTTGCAAAAATGATTGAACAGGTTCGCAATGTAAAATAAAGCAGAGCGAAACTTACCGGATATATAGTGAAAAAATCGAAAATCAAAAGAAAATACTTAAGAAAACCTGACTTTTAACCTGTAATCCCATCCTTTGATTTCCGATATTTAACTTTAGACTTTATTGTCCGACTTTAACAGGCAAATGTGCAGATTTACTAAGAAGCCGTATCTAAGGTAACATTATGGCAACATTTATTGCAGTATTGTGTTTGATTGCAATAGTAATATGCGTGCCTCTGGTAGTCTTGAAGCCGAAGTGGGTATTCTACATATTCCTGATATCCGTCGTGTTCCACAGCGTACTCGCCAGCTACATATATAGTGCGGGCAACCTTGGCATGCCCCGCACGTGGGCACCGGCAGATATCCTGGCGTGGTTAACATTAGCGGCGGCGCTTTTTGTGCCCCGGGAACGGCAATGTCCTTCCGGCGTTATCGGAAAATGCTTCATTGCCATAGCAATATTAACCGCACTTGCGTTGATACAAGGGCTGCTTATGTACACCCAGACCGCCTTTACGCATTCGAGAGTGGCACACTTCGCAGCAGCAATGATATTCGGGCTTCGGTATTTCACAAACTTTTCCCGCGCGAACGGATTCATAAAATTCTCGGTCTTTCTGCTGCTGGCAATGTTCGGCGTACATATTCTCGTAAGATTTGGTGTTTTCACGCCTCGTGTCGCCGAAATCGAAGTTTCAACACAATTGGGCGGCGAAAGAGGGACATATACTCTTGTTCCCCTGCTTTATCTTTCACTGGTAAGTATCGCGATAGGCAGACTGGTAAGCAAAGTCGGCCTGACTCCTGTTTCTGTGTTGGTGATGATGGTCGGTATAGGCGGTATAATACTCAGCGAAACAAGGTCTATGTACGGGGCAATGGGCGTGCTTGCAATAGCTTCGTTGTTGTTCATCAAGGGCAGGGTCAGAACTTTGCTTGCATTTGGAATTGTCGGCCTGCTCATGGTCGGAGTCGCCTCGGCAATAGGTTTTGATTTCCTGGAAAGATTTCGGGCCGGAACGACAAGGTCAGGCCAGGTTGAAATACCCAGTCCGTTTCAGGAAGATACTTGGAGGGCGTTGGAACACGAAATAATCATTTCAAGCTACAAGCAGGAACCATACTTCATATTGACCGGCAGAGGTATCGGGGCGATGCATCCGGCGCCAGCGGGCAAATCCCCTCTGGTGGGTTTTTACCATTCAGAATATCTTGGCTGGCTGGACAGGAGCGGCTTACTCGGATTGGTAACGGTGCTCATCCTGATATTCGCTATCCTTGTGCGGAGTTTTGCTTTGTCCGGGAGTGACATCCCATATATGCGATATTACGGCACAACGAGCTTTTTATTAATGTTGGCACTGACGGCAGATGGATTCTTCCATCCTATATTTTCGAATCCCCGTGCCGCACCGCTGTTGATATGCTTCGCTGCTATAATAGCCAACTGGCAGGACATCTACATAAGCCTCTATCAGCAAGAAGATGTCCCTGAAGAAGAAGAGATCTTTGAGGAAGAAGAACTATACCCTGAGCTTACTTATGCACACTCCGATAAAAATATCGAAGGTAATCCTGAACACTTTACCTATTAAAATTTTCCGCAAACAATACTCTCAACAATGAAAACAAGAGCAAACTTCCAAATCCGAACGCTTAATCTGCTTAAACTCCGGTTACTACGAGAAGGGAAATATTCGATATGCGTGTATTGATGGTAGCCGGTGCAAGCACAGGCGGATTATACTCGTACACTGACGCCTTAAGCAGTGGTTTGTGTCGAACCGGCGCTGATGTTACCGTACTTACAAACTCATTATGGACGGACCTGCCAAGACCATTCAAAGTCGAAAGATGTCTGTTTGAGTTCATAGATAAGAAAAAACAGTGGTCACAACTGCACTGGGCGACCGACAGATTTTACCGAAGCCTGCTTAACAGTTTGCGTCGAAACCGGTTTGCTGCTGGCGGGCGTTTCGATGTAGTTCATTTTCAGGGCGTTGGCACTCCGCTGCTGGATCAGTTTTTCTTAAAGCCCTTAGCACGTCAATTGCCTGTTGTGCTTACCGTACATGATGTTAAGCCTCATTATGAACGCTTTGTCAGCAGGGCTTCATTTATAAAACGGAGCCTTCAAATCCCCCACCGTTTGATAGTGCACTACGAGGACGGCAAAAGACAACTGGCCGACCATTGGGGTATTTGCTCCGACCGTATAGACGTTATCCCCCATGGAATTATGCCTGTGCAAAATCCTCCGGCCATGACGGATGCACGGAAAAAATTAAATCTGCCGCAAGACCGCCAGATAATATTATTCTTCGGAGGAATTCGCCCAAATAAAGGTCTGGATGTTCTTCTTAAAGCATTGGAAATTGTTAAGGCGCGTAATCAGCGGGTTTTGCTGGTTATTGCCGGCGGTCTTTTGGGTAGATTTAATTTCGAGTCATACTC
>JABMRO010000442.1 GCA_013202635.1 Planctomycetota bacterium | reverse complement strand
GTCTCCTTGAAAACAATAATTCATAAACGAATGGGTATATTTATAAAATCTTTATTTTTCTGTCAATTACTTTCTTGACGTAGTAGCACAAATTCGTTATTTTTATGCGCAAGCTTAGGCAATGAATAATCATTCTTTTTGAGGAGCTGGTTGTGAACGCTGAACTGAGTGCCCTTGTTATTACCGCCGCATCAATCGGCTTTTTGCATACCCTACTGGGCCCGGACCATTATCTGCCTTTTATAATGATGTCGTGGGCACGAAAATGGTCACGAACCAAAACTATTGTCATAACCTTTCTGTGCGGCCTCGGACATATCGCAAGCTCGATTGTGCTCGGTATGATAGGCGTCTCGATGGGCCTTGCTGTGAAAAAGCTGGAGCTTATCGAATCGTCCCGCGGCAACATAGCCGCCTGGCTGCTCATCGCTTTCGGACTGGCATATCTTGTCTGGGGGTTGCGGCGGGCATACAAGAACAAGCCCCATATGCATACCCACATTCACACCGGCGCCAATGAACACGAGCACCCGCACGGTCATCATCTGGAGCACGGTCATGTACACAACGGAGCAGGTGGTTCGAGCATCACGCCGTGGGCCTTGTTTGCCATTTTTGTTTTCGGGCCGTGTGAGCCTTTGATTCCCATACTTATGTATCCTGCGGCGAAAATTGGTTTCTTCGGCGTGCTGCTGGTCGTCATTGTCTTCGGCTCGGCAACTATTGGTACTATGTTGGGGGCGGTTATTCTTGCAAGTACGGGGGTGAATTTCCTGCCTTTGGCCAAAGTGCAGCGCTTTTCTCACGTTATAGCGGGGGCTACTATATTTCTTTGCGGTCTGGCAATTCAGTTTCTGGGATTGTGAGTTCTGGGGAGTTTCTCAGAAGAAACGCGGGATAAGAAACTTTTTAAAATTTCTTGCAGCAATCCCACACATCTCTTAAAATTACTCTTGCCAGGATTAAAAAGAAAGAGGAAAAAGTATGTTAGCGAGATTGCATAGCGTTACACTTGAGGGTATCGAAGGGATAGTCTGTGAGGTCGAGGTTGACATTGCGCGGGGTGGTTTTGAGAAGTCTATTATTGTGGGCCTGCCCGATGCCGCGGTCAAAGAAAGCATCGAGCGAGTCAGAAGCGCAATTATCAACAGCGGCTACAGCCATCCCAAAACCGCATCGTTAATAAATCTGGCTCCGGCTGATGTGAAAAAGGCCGGACCCGCCTTCGATTTGCCCATTGCTCTGGGTATGCTCATCGGCCAGGGAGCTGTAGTAACTTCCTCTCTTAATAATACCATTATCGTCGGCGAATTGGCTCTGGACGGCAGGGTAAGGCCGGTCAACGGCGTATTGTCTATGGCGATGACCGCCGCTTCGAACGGCTTTAACCAGATGATAGTCCCTCTGGAAAATGCCCAGGAAGCCGCGGTGGTCGCCGATATTGACGTCTTTGGCGTCGGCTCGCTCGCTCAGGCGGCGGGTTTTCTTTCAGGGCAGTTGGAGATGGAGACAACCATCGTTGATGTCGATGAGCTTTTTAATGTATCGTCGAATTACGAGGTTGATTTTTCAGATGTCAAAGGCCAGGAAAATGTCAAGCGGGCTCTGACGGTCGCCGCCGCAGGCGGCAATAATATTATGATGATAGGCCCCCCCGGCGCGGGAAAGACTATGCTCGCCCAGAGACTGGTGACGATTCTGCCGCCTTTGAGCCTGGATGAATCTCTTGAGACAACCCGTGTGTATTCCTCGGTCGGCCTGCTGGGTAAGAACAAGTCGCTGCTGGCTACCCGCCCGATGCGAATGCCGCACCACTCGGCGAGCGGCCCGGCCCTGATCGGCGGCGGAACCATGCCCCGCCCGGGCGAATTGTCGTTGGCGCATTTCGGGCTTTTGTTTCTGGATGAATTTGTAGAATTTCCGCGCCATGTTCTTGAGATGATTCGCCAGCCGCTGGAGGACGGTTTCGTTATCGTCTCGCGCGCTAAAAAGACCATCAGATTTCCCGCCCGGTTTATGCTCATCGCGGCGATGAATCCCTGTCCGTGCGGCTATTTCGGCAGTGATTCGAGAAGATGTAAATGCACGCCGGGCAAGATTGCGCGATATATGTCAAAAGTATCCGGGCCGCTTGTGGACAGGATTGATATTCATATCGATGTCCCCGCCATAAGTTTCAGAAAGTTGCGCTCCAAAGCCAACCGGCTCGACTCGCTGGCAATGAAGCTTGATGTCATCACCGCAAGAGGCGTTCAGGCCGGCCGCTTCGGTAATGGAGCCGTTTTGACCAACGCACGAATGAGCCATAAGCAGGTCGAGAAATTCTGTACTCTCGATTCGGCGGGTGAGCTTATCCTAAAGCAGGCAATGATAGAGTTCGGCCTAAGCGCACGCGCCCACGATAAAGTCTGCAAAGTAGCCCGCACAATAGCCGACCTCGCCGACGCCGAACAAATCCAGCCCGAACACATAGCAGAGGCCGTCAGCTACAGAAGATTAGATAGAAAACTGTAAGTGGCTTTAGTTTGGGATGAAATTGTTCCGTAGTTTTTGTTTTGCACGATAATTTTATGGATGTGTAATAAATTCAAAAGAATCAAAATGAACGTCATGTATTGTTTGTTCGTTTTTATATTTCAACTCTATCAGATTTATCACGATTACAATCGAAACATGACAATCTAATATTATGTTCTTCAGAGCTTCCTCCTTTTGATATTGGAATTGCATGGTCAAATTCCACTTCATTATCCTTAAGATGTTTACCGCAATGCTGACATGTATAGTTGTCTCTTCTCACAACACGTACTTTTGTTTTAAATGGAATATATCTACCTGTGCGACGCACTTTTGATGTTTCCGTAAAGCCTTCAGCAGCAAACACGACAGGACAAATGTGACCAAATACATTACAACCCATCTCAGATATTTCTTGAGGTATTTGTTCTGGATAATCAGTAGCATCAAATTCATCAAGTTCTTGTTCAAATTCTTTTCGTAATACTTCATCCAGCTTTCGACCATTACCCAATATTCCAGTTCGAAGACACTCTTCTAAATATTCGTTGTGTTCAATTGCTTGGGAACGTGTGCATGGCAAAAGTGGAAATTGTTCAACAAGAGGGCCATATGGACAATACTTAAGTTCCCAACATGGTTTACATACTCGGGAAGAAGCTTTCTTCCACTCTTTAATTACTTTAGCATCCGAATCATTTTTGTCGAAACCAAGTAATTCTTTTATGCATAGTTCAATAATGGGAATTTTTTTCATGATAAATTATTGCTTATTTTTCCATTTTCAAATAAATCCCAAACAGAACAACTCGCACCTATATCATACCATTGGCCTACCAATAAGTGCAACAATCAAAGCCCAATAAATAAAGGTTTTTCCCTTGCATCAAGCACGAGTTCTATCACTCACAAATATAAAAGCCCCTGCGGTGCGGAGGGAGAGGAAAAAGCGAGATATCCGCAGGGGCTGAAATGTGCTATTTGAACTTCAAAAGGTGAGAGTGGAGTAGTTCTACGTGCCGGCTCAAAAAGGCGTTCGACACAACAGCGAGCGAACATTTTGAGAGGTTTGCATCTGGAAGAAGCAAACTTAGAAATGATGAGCCAGTGGAGGTAGAGAAGGGTAC
>JABMRO010000441.1 GCA_013202635.1 Planctomycetota bacterium | reverse complement strand
AAGACAGACAGCTTTTCCGAAAGGTGCTTTTTAAGATCGCTGATATATTGTGTTGAAACTCCTTTATCTTCTGCTGGGTCGAGTACCAGATAGGCCATATAGGTCCCGCCAAAATGTTTGTTTAATTCTATATCCGCCAGCCGGATTGGGTGGCTTTTGGAAAACCATTTAACAGGATTGTCATTTATCTGGATTCGTGTAATACCGTATAGGGCAACGGCCGTGATTATCAGGATAATTACGAGAATGGGCTTTGCTTTCGTATAGGTAAAGCCTCCGGTCGCACTTAGCAATTTGCCGAGCCAGCTTTGTTTTTCCGCATGCTTTGTTGCCAAGCCGAAGTTCTCAAGTGAGCTTTCTTTTATCATCATTATATAGGCCGGAACAAAAGTGATTGTGCATACCCACGCAATCATAATACCGATGGCAACAAAGATGCCGAAGACCTGTACAGGCGGAATCGGCGTAAGAGCCAGCGAAGCAAAGCCGGCTGCCGAAGTCAAAGAAGTGTAAAGCATCGGCATAAACAGATTGCTCATAACTTCCAGAATCGTGTTTTTTCTGCCCTTTTCTTTGGTGTAAAGGTCGAAGAATTCGGAAAGAATGTGAACCGAGTCCACGACGGCTATCGGCATCAGGAAAATCGGTATCATCGAACTCATTATGTGTACGGGAAACCCGAGACCCATGAGAAGCCCCATTGTCGAAATGACCGAAACCATTGCCACAATCATCGGAGAGATAACCAGCACAATTTTTCGGAAGAAGAGCAGCATAAGTATAAATATCACTAACATTGCCAGGGGCGCCGAGATGGCCATCTGGATAAACATTTCAACACCAAATGTGTCCTCCGCCACCGGAAGTCCTGTGATGTGATATTCCTCGTCACCTTCGAATTCAGCGATTTTTTCTTTCAGTTTGCTATATACTCGATAACTCAAATCCTTGCTTGTTAACGGCAGATATAGACATATAGCCTTTCCGTCTTCGGAAATAAGTGTCCCTTTAAGCAAAGGGTTGGACATCGCTTTATTTCTAATTTCCAGTGCCTGGGCGTCAGTAGCGGGCGGTTTTTTCATCAGCCACTCGAATTTAACCACGCCCTGGCCGCCCTGGCCGATATGGTCCACTGTCGAAGGTGCGAGTAAATCGACTTCAATTACCCCGATTTGTTCATTGGGGTCTTCTTCAGAGGGCCAGCGAAGTGTCTTTGAAAATTCAGTCAGCTCAAAGACCTTCGCCAACGATGAAGTATTAAAAACACCATTCGGGTCTTTATTATTGACAATGCCCACGACAACAATGTCACTCAAGGCAAACTGTTTTTTCGTTTGATTGTGAAATATCCTCACAGGCTCGTCCGCCGAGAGCATATTCTCCGGGTCGGTATCAACCTTTATCAAGGGAATGAATGCGCCGAGTAAGAGAGTGAACAGCACCATTATTACGGTGATTAGCTTATAGTGCTCTATTGAATAGTTTGCAATTTTCTGCTTAAAATCCATTTTCAACCTTTCTTTTGTTCGCAATGGTCATAGATACAATGCAACAGCTTGATTACATTCTTGTTTTCTATCCGGTAATAGACCCTTGCACCATCACGCCTGTGGCTTAGAACGCCTTTGGCTTTCATCATATTAAGCTGCTGACTGGTTATGGCCTGTTTTCCGCCCAGGGCCTCGGCAATGTCACCGACACACATTTCTTTGGCCTGGAGCAGCTCGACTATCTGCAGTCGAACCGGGTGCGCTACGGCCTTTAAGACTTCAGCAGCGTGTTCCGCTGTATTCTCATTCATTTTACAAATCTCACAACAAATAACATAACCTTATTACTATATAGCAATATATCAATATATGTAACCAAAGGTTCATAAAAAATAAAAAAATTTAGAAACAGCAGCATATCTTCAAGGTAAACTTAGTCTAAGATATTTGTTTTAAGCAACTTATCAAAATACGGAATACAAATTTAACAATTTAATGTTCATAACTTCCTAACGGTTATATCCGTCTTGTCGAAAAAGTTTTTGCCCTAATCCGGTGAAAGTCGCCAGCCGTAACGACCTTCATCTCTTGAACAATAATGCTTTGATCTTAATTCTTAAGATTAATAGCACAAAGAAGTTAGCGTTTCGAAAATTTCAGCTTTATTGCCTGTGAGCAGTTACTGCCAAAAGCCTAATCTATCTTCGAATGTCCCCAAGGACTGATAATATCCATCCTTTTGTAAATAAAATGGGTCTTTCAATATTTTTTATACTTGACAACGCCAAATCCCAAAGTTAAATTAGGTCAAAAAGGTAATTGGCGGGGGCTTATATCAAATGGATTTGGTTAAAGAAGAGGAATGGATAAAATGAAGGATTT
>JABMRO010000440.1 GCA_013202635.1 Planctomycetota bacterium | reverse complement strand
AAGGAAGGTTTATTGATTGGCGGCAGCGTCGTCGTGGCAGGTGTTTTTGTAGGTTTTGTGGCATATAAAATCGTAAAGAAAAACCCGAAACTGTGGAAAAACACCAGGAAAAGATTTTCCAATGTCGGAAAAAAAACGTCAGCAATAGCTGTTGAAGCAAAGCGGGCGTTCGCAGAAGGATTTAAAGGCGCACAGACCAAAGTCGCTACAGCATAAAAACTTTATTATCGTTGGCAGCATGCTGCATCTTGAAAAGCAACCAGCCAGTACGCCAGTGGTGCGGCATGGTTCTTAGCTTAAGGGCTGTTAAGAGCCGCTTAAGCTAAGAACCACCGAGGGGGGTCTTTTTTTAGCTTCGTTTGATAGTAATACATAATGCCTGAAAAAGAAAAATGTATCAAATGCGCGGCCCGGCTCTCGTGGATCGGTATATTGGACAGCGCTTTCCTGGCACTTTTCAAAGGTGTTATTGGAATATTTGCAGGAAGCCGGGCCTTAACAGCCAGTGCCCTTTATTCACTCCATGACGTGATTTCCGGCATTGCCGTGCTTATCGGCTTGAAAATATCAACAAGACCCGCCGATAAAGAGTACCCCTTTGGCTACGGCAATGTTGAATATGTCGTCTGTGTTTTTACGAGTATCCTTATTCTGGGAGCAACGGTTTTCCTGCTGGGTGATTGTATAAGGATCCTCTTCATGGGTGAACATACCCCTCCGAATTGGGCGGTTTTGATAGCAGCGATTACTTCTGTTGTCGCCAACGAGGTAATTTACCGATATAATATTTGTGCATATAAACATATGAACAGCCCCGCTCTTTTGGCCCATGCCAAACATCATCGTGCCGATGTGATTTCTTCACTTGCGGTGGTTGTGGCTGTCGTTGGAGGTGCGATGGGATACCACTTCCTCGACGTCGTTGTTGCGGTATTTGAAACGGGACACCTGCTTTTCCTCAGCATCGAACTTCTTTATCAAGGCGGTTCGGGACTGATAGACAGAGCAATAAAAGACAATGACATTTCTTTGATAAGGCAGCTTTTATCCGATATGACTGAGATCAAGGAAGTAAAAGATATAAAAACAAGACAGATAGGCAGGAACGTATGGGTTGATCTATATGTTTCTCTGCCGAAAAACAAGACTATCGCAGAAGTAAACACAATATCAACCCGAATTCGCCATGGCATCGCCAACAGGCTCGAACATCTGGGAAATGTTAATGTCATTTGTGAGTAAAAAAAATTGATTCCTCAACGCTGTCTGAATTGCGGTCAAAAAGTAGAATGGATAGTTTTAGGGATAAACTTCTCCTTATTTCTACTTAAGGGATGGTTTGCCCTTATCAGTCACAGCAAGAGCCTTCTAACCGATTCATTTGAGTCTTTAGCAAATTTCATCATAACTATCGTTGTCCTGGTAAGCCTTAAAATGGCATCGAGGAATGCCGATGACAAATTCCCTTATGGTTACGGCAAGGTGGAATTTCTCGCCTCAGCGATTGTTAATATGCTGCTTATGATCGCAGCGATAGTTTTCATTTTCATATCCTTCAGCGAAATGGTAATGGTCGGGCCTGAGAAGCCGCCGGGGCTGATAGCGATTATTGCCGCCGTCATATCAATTTTTGTTAATTATATAGCCTTTGGCTATGGCCGCTGCGTAGGGGAAAAGGTCGGCAGTTCCGCTATTTTAGCCAACGCACAGATAAATCTTGCTGACATAGGAACTTCTGTTGCAGTAATAGTGGCTGTTGTTGGCAGTAATCTTGGCTTTTCTCAGCTTGACCATATAGCGGCAATTATCATTTGCGTCCTCATTATCAAAGTAACACTGGACGGTGCAAAGAAAGCTATTAAGGGGCTGATGGATGTTTCTTTGCGCGTCGAAGAATCACATATACGAAACTTAATAGAAGATATCGAAGGCATTGAACGTGTCGGTGACGTACGAGCCAGACTGGTCGGTCGAAGCCTTTTAGTTGATGTGGATATTTTCCTTCCATCCAACTGGCTTTTGAGCAGAGGTTTGATTATTGTCCGCAAGATCAAAAATGTCCTGTGCAGAAAAATGAAAAACATTTCAGATGTTTCCGTACAGTTGCTTGCCTTACCTGTTACGGATGAGCCTGCACGCAAAATCAAATCTCAATCAAAGAAAACAAAAAAGTAATTAACTCTGCATATGTACCTTCCACATAAAAAATCTGTTGCTGACGCTGGCAAAAAAACAACACCGACGGATTGTTTTGTCGAAAGAATCAGGAACTTGTTTTGGATAACGATAATCTTTGTCTTTGGTGCCGTTGTCTTTGCGATTGTAACATCCTCAGGGCAGGGACAACCTGTCTATTCGGGCACCGCCGGTTCAATTCCGCAAGGAGGTCAGTTTCGGACTTTAGCTCTATCATATTGCCCCTATTGTCCGGGACTTCTTGATACTCAGGGACGGTGTAATAGCCCCGGGTGTCCGATTTACAGCCCAGACCGGGGAAAGACTTCAACAACCCCCGGAAGCATTTCCGTAAGAAATATTCCTGTAAAACATGTGTTAATCAAGGAACTGGCGTTGGAAGTAGCTGCCTCAGAAGGCAAGTCAAGCGTGATAATTCAATCTGTATACGCGGGTGGCAACGCCGAAAAAGCCGGCTTGAAAGTCGGTGATAGAATTGTACGGTTCAATGGCCGTAATATTAAAAATGTTAAGCAGTTCAACTCCACTGTTACCCGGGCAAAACCCGAAGCGAATGTGAAAATGCAGGTCATTAGAAACGAAAAGAAAATAAAATCGAGCGTGATGATTGGCGAAGGTGAAATGGAAGGCGTAATGGTACCAAGATAATAAGGCTGAGCATTTAACAATAATCACCGAATAAAGTCGATATGGAAAAAGAAAAACTAAAAGAGCAAGCAGAGCGGTTGTATCTTCAGGGCTTATTACATGCTTTCGCCGGGGCCGGCAACTATGCGGATACAGAAAGCAGGAAACGTGCCGCCGGTCTATGGCAGCAGGCACGGGAATTATACCACAGAGCCGGCGATAAAAACAGGGCCAGAGAATTAAGTCAATCATTAGCCATCTTGTATAAAAAGGAATATCTGAAATCTCATAATAGCAAAGAAAAACAAGGCCGTATTGTCGGGAAATTCAAAGACTGGCTTATGTTTTTTAAAATCGGATGTTTCGGTTTTGGCGGGCCGATGGCGGTGTTTTCCCTGCTGCAGGATGAGTTGGTACGTGAAAAACAGATTCTAACCGATAAGGATTTCCTTGAAGGCGCGGTGCTGGGTGATGTTTTACCAGGACCGGTAACGATGGATATCGTAACCTATACAGGCTATAAGCTGAAAAAGTGGTACGGCGCACTGATTTCAACGGTTGCCTTCATCCTGCCGTCATTTGTTATAATGATCATCCTTGCCATGCTTTATGACAAATACAGCATAACACCTCAAATAGCGGAGGTGTTTAAATGTTTAGGCGCTGCCGTTACCGGCCTGATACTGTCTGTGGCCCTCAAACTCACTAAAGCTGAAATGAAAGATTATCGTGAGTTGTGTATTTTGATATGGGCTTTTGCTTCATCATTAATCTTTAAGCTGGATATTGTGGTAATAGTCGGACTTTGTGGATTAGTATGTATAGTTATTTATCACGATGAGCCGAAAAACGAAAAACCCTGACTTAAAATGATAAACACATTGTTCAAACTAACCTGGGTATTTTTAAAGATCGGCACCTTCACTTTTGGTGGCGGTTTCGTTATGATACCAATGATAGAAAACGACGTGGTCAACACCTATGGCTGGCTAACAAAAGCAGAGTTCGTTGATGCAGTTACCCTGGGCCAGATTACGCCCGGGCCGGTGATAATTTCTGCGACATTTATAGGATATAAAGCCTGTGGAATTCTGGGTGCAATAGTCGCCACCGCAAGTGTGATTTTGCCGTCATTTGTGATGGTCTGTCTTGCCACGGCGGCAATAAAAAAGTTCCACGAAAACAAAATATTAGCAAATTTTCTCCGCGGAGCGCGTGTTGCGGTTATCGGAATGGTCTTTGACGCCGGAGTAAGCATAGGTAGAAGCTCTCTGGTCGATACCAAAACGGTTTTAATTGCTGCAGCAAGCATTATTTGCCTGTTTAAGTACAAAGTAAATCCAATTTGGGTTTTGCTTGGTGCGGGAATTGTGGGATTAATATTGGGGGGGGGTAATATAATTGTTCCGGCCAACTAATGACGAGTTCAATATTCGAAAAGAATAATGGTCTAAATCAACAAATTAGGTTATACGTTATACGTTATACGTTAAATGATACTTGAAACACTTATCCTGGCCGGGCTTGCAAAACTCGGATATATTGTGAACGTGGTGAAGATTACCAAACGGAAGAAGCAAATTGGGGAGGTGGCGAAAAAAGAAAAAAAGCCGACGGGTAAAACGTAAAAGACTTTCACAGGCGCGGCCCGGAAATCCTGAGAAGATAAATGTGTGGGACAGGATAAAATAAGAACTCCATAAAAATAACTGATAGACGGCGGATATGACAACGGATATAAATGTTAGAACAGGTCAAACAGGCAAGATGAGCGTAAGGAAGTTGAAAAATAATAATTCGAGCAGTTCCCGTTCGGTCAAGAAAATTGCTATTGTGGGTCTGCCGAATACAGGCAAAAGTCAGGTATTCAATAATCTGACAGGTAAGTATGCATTGGTTGCCAACTATCCGCTCACTACCGTTGAGATGAAAAAAACAAAATGCCTGATTGATGGCCAGACTTATGAGATCATTGACACCCCCGGCTTCCATTGTCTTTATATCCATTCCGAAGAAGAGCTTATAGTCCGCGACATGATATTCAAAGAGGCTCCGGATATACTCCTCCAGTGCATCGACGCCAACCAATTGAAACAATCACTAACCCTTACGGCTGATCTTCTGGAGCTGGGAATCCCTATGGTAATATCGCTCAATGCCATAGATGAGACCGCAAAAAAGGGAATATGGATAGATTCAGCCGGGCTGTCACAGACTTTAGGCGTTCCTGTCATCGAGTCTATTGCCGTAAATGGCTTAGGAACAAAAGACCTCAAAGCTTCTATAAGCAAAGCTCGAAGGGGCAAATCTAATCTGCGGTATGGTAAATTCATAGAAGACGGAATATCGGCCATTGCTTCGGAGCTTCCGGAAAATATACGCTTTAAGCAAAAGGCTGCAATTCTTCTTTTGCTCAACGACCCGTTCCTGTCGGATTACCTTACAAAAGAATGCGGCCAGCAAAAAGTCGCTCAGTTGACCGAACAGGTAAACAGGTTCATGCGGCAATTCAATGGACACCTCGGTCGTGCCCTGAATAACAAGCGCAACCGCTGGGTGAATGAGTTGGCCGAAAATACAACAAGAAAGCAAAAGATTGCCCCCGGACAGTTTTCTGCCGCCTTTGGCCGATTGAGTCGCCATCCGGTATTCGGAATCCCGATTCTACTCATGGTGATTCTTATGATGTATCTGCTTGTTGTCAACGTCGCCAACGGAATAGCAAGCTGGATGGGGCAGACTCTATGGATTCCTGTCGAAAGTAAAATCGACAGCCTTGTAACAGTCCAGTGGCTAAACGACTTTTTGATAGGCGATTACGGTGTTTTATCTTTAGGTCTTGCTAATGCTTTTTTAACGATTCTGCCGATATTGACAGTTTTCTTTTTCGCGTTTAACATTCTTGAGGATATCGGTTATATCCCAAATTTGTGCGTTTTGACAAAAAGAATTTTCGACAAGGTCGGATTAAGCGGCAGTGCTATTATGCCTCTGGTACTGGGCTTTGGCTGTAAAACCATGGCAACCTTAACAACGAAAAGCCTGCGATCAAAGAAAGAGAGATACATCGCGATTTATTTAATCGCCTTTGCCATCCCTTGCGCAGCTCAGATGGCGCTGAATATGAGCATACTTGGCAGGATGGGTATAAAGCCATTTGCAATAGCCTTTTCCGCATTGGCGTTTGTGGAGATTGCGGCCGGAGTGATCTTGAACAAGATTCTGAAGGAAGAAGAACGGAGCGACTTCTTACAGGAACTGCCGGCAATACGACTGCCTAATCCAAAAGCGGTGATTGTAAAAACGTATTACAGGCTTTGGTGGTTTATCAAGGAAGCGGTGCCAGTATTTATATACGCAGCGGTTACCCTGTTTGTGATCGATAAGGCGGGAATACTTGGCGCGGTTAAAAACGTGTTAAGCCCTGTTATGAACGGCTTTTTAGGCCTTCCTGTGCAAATGGTTGATGCCCTTATCCTGTGCATGGCCAGGCATGAAGCTGCCGCCGGCCTGATTATAAAACTTATAGAAGCAGGAAAGCTTAATTACATTCAATGTATAGTTGCTGTAACTATTACGACGATGTTTGTCCCCTGCTTTGCCAATATTATGGCAATGGTCAAAGAACTGGGTGCAAGGCGAGCCATTACTATGGCGGTTATTATAAATGCAAGCGCATTTTTCATAGCAGCATCCTTGAACTGGGTGTTGGTTATGTTGATTGGACAGTGAAAGGAAACTATGAGTCGCAAGAGAGAAAAAGACGAGCATATTGAGCAACTGTATTATATGAAGGAAGATGGCACGAATTCAATAGATGCTCTAAAAAACGCAATGAATGAAAACTATGATGCCGCCATAATCGACGAACTTTCATTGGAAGACATGGTACAGCTAAGTGAAGACAGTAACACAATCGTTCTTACAGAAAAAGGTACCGGTTACGCCCGGCAGCTAATCCGTGCCCACAGACTTGCCGAAAGATTACTTTACAATGTCCTTGGCGGTGATTT
>JABMRO010000439.1 GCA_013202635.1 Planctomycetota bacterium | reverse complement strand
GACTGTTGTTTACAAAAGTCTGCTAACTAAAATGCCGAATAATACCATTATTCTAAACGATTTAGCGTATTTTCTTGCTGAAAATAATGAAAGGCTCCCGGAAGCTCTTCAATACGCCAGGCGCGCGCTTGATGAACAGCCGAATAACCCCGGCTACCTGGATACTTATGCTTATGTGCTGCATAAAAAAGATCAAAATTCGCAGGCTAATGAGTTTGTGGCGGCCTCGTTGCAACAATATCAGCAGAATAATGTTCTCGTACCGGCGGAGGTGTACGAGCATAAAGGTATGATAAAAGAAGCTCTTGGGGCAAAAGATGAGGCGCTCGCTGCTTATAAACAGGCGTTGGAAGCAGGAGAAAACAGATTGTCACAGAAAGCTGAGCAGCGAATCAATAAGGCTATCGAGCGGCTTTCGCCGTAATGCCTTGTATAAAATATAGCTGTGCGTAATACGAGAACTGTTTTATAGGTTGATTCCGGGTAGATAGCAGAATGGCCGAAGAAAGACCAATAGCATCAAATAGAATGATGAGACCGGTTAGACAGGGATTCCCGGCGGCTGCCTCGATGACACCAAAAGAGGCTGTGGGGATATTGCGCAGGCACATATTACTGATAATTTTTCTGACTGTTATGGGCGTGACGGTTGGCGGCACCGGCTGGTACCTGTTACAGAAATATGTTCCGAGATATACCGCCACAACTTATATTAAGGTCCTTCCACCGGTGGAAACAGACCCTATGGACATCGCTGCACCTCAGGTGCAGAAGGATATTCTATACGGCTATCGCCAGTCGATAGCTAATCTGATAAAACAGCAGAGTACCTTGCAGGATTTGCTTGAGAGCGACGTCGTCAAAAAAACCCGGTGGTTTGAACTCAGAGACAGGAACATTAGAAAAGCCGTTAAGTATTTGGATAGATATTTTCGTGCTTATGCCCACAGGGATGCTGAGTTTGTTGAGGTCTCAATGGCCTGCCGTGATGCCAGAGAAGCTGCGGACATAGTTAACGAAATGGTGCGTTTGTTTCTTGCCAGGCAGGGAAGCGTGGAAAGAGGGAAGGTAAACGCCGAACTGGTCATGCTTGAAGAGCGGCAGAGCCGGGTTAAAGCAGAGCTGGATGCGGCCGACAAGGGGCTGGATGAGGTACGCGAGAGATGGGGTATAACCGACCTTGCTATGCCGACGGGGCGTAATTTCCAGCATACAATCACTCTGAAGTTGAATGATTTGGAACTCGAGAAAAACAACCTTGAGCTGGGAATAAGACAGCTTAGTGCCAACATAGCGAATCTTAAGGACCTGGCTACAGGCCCTATTACTGAGCAGATTCAATATGCGATAGAAAGAGACGCCGTTATGGTTACACTTGCTCATCAGCTTGCCTCTCAGGAAGTTCAGCTCTCTGCTAAACGCACAAAGTTCGGTGAAAATCACAGAGATGTGCTCTATATGAGGGAGCAGATAGAAGAAATCAAAAAAAGAAGAGAATTAAGGAAGGTCGAGATCGGAGAACTGACCCGCAGGGCGAATCTCGAAAATGCCCGTGACGGCTTGCATGTATTGCAGGAAAGGTTTGAGCTGTTGGAAACACAGCGGAAGGAGGCGGAAGCGCAGAAAAAAGAGCTTGATTTGGCCCGTGTTCAATATGAGCAGCGTCTGAAGATAAGAGATGAGAGAATCGTAATGCTTGACTTAATTAAAGAGCAGGTCGAGAAATTGAAGATGCTGCATGATTCTCCGGAGACAGCAAAAGTCCAGGGAATTGGTGAAGCTCCGATACCACTGGAAATGGCCTTCTCCCGCCAGTGGTACATATGGTTCCCCGGTGGGACGATGCTGGGTCTTATGTTTGGTGTAGGTCTTGCCTTTCTTATTGAAATGACTAATGATCTTGTGCGTACACCCAGTGACGTCGCAAAATATTTACATATTCCTCTTTTGGGTGTTATCCCAGATGCATCTGAAGATAATCAGGTTCGACGCATTGAGCTTTGTCATGCTGTTCGGCTGGCGCCTTATTCTATTATAAGCGAGGCTTACAGGCGATGCCGGACGAACTTAAAACTATCCGGCACGGCCGAATCCTTGAAGACTTTGCTTGTCAGCGGCGGTATGGCGGGGGACGGCAACACTTCCGTTGCGGTCAATCTTGCAGCAACTTTTGTTTCCGCGGACAAAAAAGTTCTGCTGATAGACGCCAATTTCAGACAACCCAGTTTACAAAGACTGTTTCCAAGGATGCAAACCGATATACTCGAAGATAAACTTGAAACTGAGGGTTTTGATTTTGGATTGAGCAGTTTGCTGATGAAACAGTGCGGTCCCAAGAAAGCTATGAGGCCCGGTGGCATAGAGGGTCTTGACGTAATCGATAGTGGGCCTTTGCCTGCTAATCCGGCGGAGTTGCTCGGAGGCCCAGGAATGGAAGAGTTGCTTGGCCGGCAGCGCAAGAAGTACGATCACATTATAATTGATGGGCCGCCCGTCCTGCTGGTGAGCGATGCAAAAGCGTTAGCCCGACTCGTTGATACAACAATTCTGGTATTTAATGCCGCCGCTACAAGCAGAGGTGCGGCCCAAAGAACTATTCGCGAATTCAAAGAAGTAAATGCCAAAATAATCGGCTGTGTGCTCTTTGCCGCAAGGTCTATGAAAGGTGGGTACTTCAACGAGCAGTTCAAGTCGTACCGGAAATATGAGAAAAAAGCCAAAAAAGCAAGAAAAGCAGCACTTGCCGCCGGCTTAACTTAAGCCTTAAAACATTGAAGATTCAATTGAATAGTGACAATCATTTAGCTATGCATTATCATAATAAAACTCGACGTGTTCTTAAACCTGTATGCAGAAATTTTTTAAGAGGCTTAGTTGATGACAAAATTCTTAGTAACCGGCGGAGCTGGTTTTATAGGTTCTAATATCTGCAGGGAACTCAGGTTTAGACAAACTTGCGGAGCCGGAAACACCATAAACAGCAAATTAGTAATTTTTTAGGAGATGATGCTTTTAATACCTGTTGAAAATAATGGATTTTTTAGTGTGTGACCAAAGCATAATCCATAATTATTTTAACTCTTTTTGACTCCGGTCGCTTCATCTAAAGTTAGTGTGAGTTTGGGATCAGGTGGATGGAATGGTGCGAAAGCCATACCAGGTCTCAGGCAACGCAAGTCTTACCAATGCTTGAGCAAGCTAAGAAAGACCATAGTAAAGATGTTGCAGAAAAAGCCAGGCTGGCAATCGAGAAAATCAAAACAGCATTGACGGATGGGAAAAAACTGACAGCTATTGCACTTGAATCCGGGATTTATGGTGTTCCGTTCGGCGCAACTACTGAAGATGTTCTGAAATGGTGCACTAATAACAACATGACCATCGGGCATTCTACCGAGCAGGAGCTTACCCAAAGAGAAGCTGAGAATGCAGCAAGAGAAATGCTTCGTAATCAAGGTGGTGGCGAACTTACCACAATGGGTCTTGATCACAAAATAAGAAGCAAAGATACTATTGCTCCCGGTAACGACCCATGCCCGCCAAAAGATAAAGAACATTAAATTCTAATATAAATAGGTGGATGTCAATATGCCAAGTATTTTGATTCGAATTCTTTTGTGCATAAGTTCCTATTTCCCATTGGTGATAATTTTTACCATACAGTGCTATATGAAGGGACATAAACGGGCAGGTATTGCTGTTTTAGCAGTTGGAACATTAGGTTTGATTGGTCTCAGTTTCACTCAAATGCTATCGCATTTAGAGTGAAACTGAGTTTATCGTTAGAATCCCATGACTGAAAAACATTCACAGTATTCAATAGGTGATGAAGTCCGTATCGTCGCAGGCCCATTGCTTGGCTTGGAGGGGATAGTCAGTTCTCATCGTGAAGATAATCCTGCCCGCATCAATATGTCTATAGATTTGCTTGGGCACGAGGCTAGCGTCGAGATAGATACAGATTTGCTTGAGCTTATTAAAAGTGCTCAAGCGCATATCAAAGAAGAACTCAAAATAGCAGTTAGACCAGTTTCTTCAAAACTCATATATGATTTAGCACAAGACCCGGACAAGCTACATGAATTATCCAGCCGCAAATTTGAGGAGCTAGTTGCTGAGTTACTCAGCGATATGGGGTATGAT
>JABMRO010000438.1 GCA_013202635.1 Planctomycetota bacterium | reverse complement strand
CAATTCCATATTTCCGGTCGCTTTGAACTCTTCGAAGATAACCTCGTCCATTTTCGAGCCTGTGTCGATTAATGCAGTTGCGAAAATAGTCAGAGAACCACCTTCTTCTATATTTCTTGCCGCTCCGAAAAATTTCTTGGGCATCTGCATTGCTCCGGCATCAACACCACCTGTAAGGATTCTTCCCGAGTGCGGCATCTCCGTATTATAAGCACGCGCAAGGCGTGTTATCGAGTCGAGCAGTATTACCACATCTTCACCGTATTCGACGAGGCGCTTTGCCTTTTCTATTACGACCTCTGCAACCTGACAGTGGCGTGAAGCCGGCTCATCAAACGTCGAACTTATGACCTCAACATCCTCAGCGGTTTTCCGCTTCATTTCAGTAACTTCTTCAGGCCGTTCGTCAATCAGCAGCACTATCAGTCTCACATCGGGATGATTTTGGCTCAACGCGTTCGCTATTTTTTGCAGCAGAATCGTCTTACCGGTTCGAGGCGGAGCAACTATCAGGCCACGCTGCCCTTTACCCACCGGTGTTACCAAATCAATTATCCGCATATTTAATTCTTCCCCCGAAGTCTCAAGTATGAAACGGTTTTCGGGATGTAAGGGCGTCAAATCGCTGAATACTATCTTTTCCGCAAGGTTGTCGGGGTCTTCAAAGTTAATCGCCTCAACTCTCAGAAGAGCAAAGTACTTTTCCGAATCCTTTGGGGGCCTGATTTGACCTGATACGATGTTTCCGGTCCGCAGGCCAAAGCGCCTGATTTGAGACGGTGAAACATAGATGTCGTCCGACGATGACAAGTAATTGTAATCAGTATTTCGGAGAAATCCGTAACCGTCCGGCAGCACTTCGAGTACGCCTTCGCCGTACATAAGTCCGTTCTGGCGAATACGTTCCTTGAGAATTCTGAAAATTAAATCCTGCTTCTTAAGGGCGCTGTATTCCGTGATCTTATCGTTTTTAGCAATATCGTGCAGCTCTGCGACAGTAAGTTTCTGCAAATCCGTCAAATACAAGTTGCCTTTCTTAATCCGCTCGTATTTATCATGGGTGGATTCTTCCTCAGCTTCTTTGGCTTTCCGGGCTTCATCCTCGGTATCGACGTGAGCAGTATCCCGGGTCTCGGTTGCGGCCAAGTTATCCTCTTCCTGCCCTTCTCCGGCTTCGGTCTTCGCCGAGACGAGTTCCTGCTCTTGCTGCTCAGCGGCAGCTTGTTCTTCTGAAACAGTCTTTTTCTTTGTACTCTTGCGTTTTTTGCCTGTGCTCTTTACAGCCTTAGCCATCATTACTCCTTTTCCATATTACAAAACTTTAATCGTGCCCCTCAAAATCGGATAGCAGGGATACGATTCTAAAGTCCCGATTTTCCCGGGCTTCCCACCTGCACTCGCATAACCCTCATTCTCGCTTTCGCAAGAAAGCTCGAGTGTGCGAACATAGGAATTAAATAAGATTTGAACTTCGAACAGTTGAAATAAAACCTATATATTAAAAATGGGCAACACTAAATGAGTGTTCTACAATAAATCCCACTTACCCATTATCCACAATGTAAGAGAAAATTCCAGTGACCTGTTTGGCTATTGCCGAAAGGTCAGAATTGTTTTCTATGGTATTATCGGCGAGGCTCTCCTTGTTGTCCAGAGAAATCTGAAAATTTTCTCTAATTTTGACCTGTTTTTTTTCAAAACCCATTTTTTTCGCTCTATCCAGCCTTAATTTTTGCCTGCAATCTACAAAAATAAGCTTGTCGCACCTCTTGTGCCAACCAACTTCCACCAATAACGGCATATCCAGCACTATTGCTTTTACTTGATTTTGGTGATTGTATTGCTCTACAAGCTCCTCAGTTCGTTGCAGAACGAGAGGATGAATTATCCTGTTAAGTGATGAGAGCTTCTCATCATCAGCAAACACAACCTCAGCTAATTTCTCATGGTCAATTTTCTCTGTGGAATCCAAAACATCCGGGCCAAAAAGGCTGACTATTTTTTCTTTAACAGTTGGTTCATCAAGCAACTCGTGGGCAATTTTGTCCGCGTCGATAACCTTACATCCTAATTTGGCAAACTCAGCAGCGACGGTACTTTTACCTGAGCCGATACCGCCTAAAATACCTACAACCGGTTTTTCCCCGATATTACCCACAAGAGAACAGTTTAACGGCTCTTTTGTGAACAGTCAAGTGAAAAGAAAAGTAAAGCGGAACGCGAGGGATGATTTATGCGATGTGCAGCTCATCCGGAACTTTTGTATCTTCAGTCGCTTTAATAACAGACTGCAAGCCGCTCAGCAGATAGTTTTTCACTACCGTGTCCCAGTTCATATTCTTCGCAAGCTCGTAGCCGGTTTGAATCATACTTTCAACCTCGGCCTCGTTCTTGGGCAGGCGTGAGCATATTTGCATCGCAACTCTTTCGCTTTCGACCACTTCTATCCGGTTGCGCACAGATCGTCCAATCTGTAGTATGTCCTCGATTTCAGTATATCCGTGGCTTGCAAGGTTCGTATAGTCGGCGATGACAGCATTCCTGACATCCTCTGAGCCGGTTACATCCCGTAAGAAACCTGAACATCCGCATACACTGCTGAAAACACATATTCCGCCAAAAGTCAGCGGTTCGAGCTGAGCTATACCGAACGGCTCATAAATGCTCTGGCCAAATTCGACATCGCTGCCTTTGCGAATGTCCATAAATTCCATATCCGCCGGCATCCTTTTGCCGCATCTTTCCGGGGCAAAGCCGAACTGATTGATGAAAATGATTTTTATATTCCTGCTTCTTGTGTTGAATTCCTGAACAGCCGTATAGTATCTTGCCTCACCACCTGACAGGTCCGGCCAGCCCTCACGGTGAGCCACAGGCCAATTATATGTCGATTCCATATTGTAGATATCACTGCTGCGACGTCGTGATACTTCAGTCGAAAGGACAAGCAGTACCGCAGTTTTACCCTGAGTCCTGAATTCTTTGTCCACCTGTTCAAGTACACGCAAATCACGCCACATTCCCTTGCTTTTCACCAATCTTGTAACATGTGTGAAGATAAAATCCGGCTTATACCCCAACAGGTTCTCGCAATACCTTCGGAGTTTCTCTTTCGATGCAATCTTTTCCCGAACGCTGATTTGATATGCAGGGATACCATTATAAACTATATCTATTTTGGCTTTTTCGAACTGGGGCGCAAGAAACCGCAATTCGTCCATTACATAATCGCCCACCGCATATATATGGTCGCAATATTTCGATGCTTCCACAAGAGCATGTTTGAAATAAGTACTCTGGTCGCCAAACACATCGTTGACGTAAAGCCCATCATTATGAGCCTGTTTCATAGCATTATAGAACATTGTATCGTGCCCGTGATGCTCTTCCACAATACGGCGCATCGTGGCTACTTCGTGAGCATAAAAAACTGTCTTGAAATTACAGCAGGATTCGAGAACAGCCCCCAACGCCGTGGGCATTCCCATAAACTCGTGCGAAATAACAACTGTCGAATCTTTAGCTGCACCTATCGCTTTTAGCACATCAATCGCCACAGGCGCCAATCTGACATATTGTTCGTATTCCCACAGGTGTTCCTGTAAATGGCTTTGGATACCGAATTCCTCGAACAAGCGTCTTTTGAATTCGTTAATGACACCCTCATCTATAAGTTTAACATCGACCAGCACCACCTCAGGTGTGCTTTTTATGCCTGTCTGTTGGTCAACAAATGTTCGTCTTCCGTAGATAATACCTGCATTGTAGTATTGTTCAATCTTACGAAAGGCCGGAGCATATCCCGTATTTAAATATCCATCAATAGACGAATACAACACTTCACCATCTTCACCGAGCCGCTCTGATACAGAGCCTTCAGTAGTGAACAATGGGCCGACAAGGATTGACCTGTTAATTGATTCAAGATAAGATTTGCAGGTGAAAAAACCCTGTAGAACGGCGCCTATACCACCAACTTTCCCCACTGTCTCGTGGGTAACGTGCACTGCTGTTGCCTCGTTGGCCATATTAAGTTTCCTTCCAAGTTGTTAAGGGGTTTACTCTGATTGCCGTTAGCGTTTCCAAATAAAATATAGGAAACAATTTCAACACAACCAAACTGGAGGAATTTTATGACGTGGTATTTTTTTGCAGACCGAAAAAAACGGTCCAGATTTGCCAATTGAAGGTGTTTTTTGGGACCACTTCTGTCAGCTTGACGAAATTTGCTGAAAAAGTCAGCTTATTTCATCCCTTAGAGACCTTATCGAGCCCGAAATTACCAGTTGGGAAATATCAGCCAACTCCGGTTCCGGTATATCTTTAAGGGCAATTTTATCGAGAATCTTCAAAGCCTGAGTCTTACGAGGGGCTATGAGGCCCGCAACTCTTTCGGCTTCGTACAATTCACTATCAGCCATCAGCCTTATATATTTCACTATGTAATTCGTCAGCTCTCTCTGACTCATCTCAAATCCAGTCCCGGCCGTCTCAGCGGACTCAATCGGTTCAGCGGCTCCTTCAGGTATCTCCCTTTCCTGTAATATGTCCTGAGTGAGCCTGTTTGTCTCGGCCAATAGCCGTTTTTCTCTTTCTAAATCGGTCTCATCTACTGGCGCAAGTTTTAGCTCTTCGCCCGATTCCGAAGCGGGAACATACAGCTTGTTATGGCACGCCGGACATTTGCCCCATTTGCCGCCGGCACTATCAGCGGCTTCTATCTTTTTGCCACAATGCTCACAGTGAAATATTATCGCCATTTTAGCACCTCTTAATTTCTATGATGACTGCTGTCTCCTTACTTTTCGGACTAATCAGTTTTTATCAAATAAGCCCGCCTAAGTTGCTTATTTTTCAGATTTATATTCCGCAGCCACCTCGGTAGTTATACCCCCGCGAGGTGTAAATCGAGAGGTAACCTTCATCCAGCGCGGTTTGCATACACCTTTCAAATCATCCAATATATCATTTGTAAGAGACTCGTAAAAAATACCCTTATTGCGGTAGCTTTGCATATAGAATTTAAGACTTTTCAACTCGATACAGGATTTGTCGGGACAATATTCGATGACAATTTCCCCAAAATCCGGCTGTCCTGTTT
>JABMRO010000437.1 GCA_013202635.1 Planctomycetota bacterium | reverse complement strand
TATACGGTATTACACGAATCCAGATAAATGACAACCCTGTTAAATGGTTTTCCAAAAGCCACCCTATTCGCCGAGCTGATATAGAATTAAATAAACATTTCGGCGGGACGTATATGGCCTATCTGGTATTCGACCCCGCTGAAGATAAAGCAGTCTCAACACAATATGTCGGCGACCTTAAAAAGCGGCTTTCGGAAAAGCTGTCTGTCTTAAAAGAGGAACTGCCAAATGCCCCCGCTGTAGCTGCGGAAATGGAAAAGAATATTTCCCAATATGCCTCAGACGCCGAGAGTAAAGAGGATTTACTAATAAAATTAAGCACCTTTGCCAATAAAAAACTCGATACGGCCAAAGACAAAGACTTTGACCTCTGGTATGAGCTTGTTGACTTTTTCGAACTGGAAGCTGAGCGGCTAAAACCCTTCAAACAGCCCAATGTCCTGCGCTACATCTCAAAACTTCAGGAACATCTGGGCCAGTCCGGCCTCGTCGGTAAAAGCAACTCCGTGGCGGATGTTGTGAAAAAGGTCCATCAGGAGCTTATTGACGGCAAGCCGGAAAATTATAAAATTCCCGATTCTTCAAATGCCGTTGCCCAGTGTCTGCTGCAGTTCCAGAGCAGCCACAATCCGGATGACCTGTGGCATCTGGTGACCTTTGATTATATGCACACTAATATCTGGATGCAGTTGCCCAGCGGTGATAATAAGGATATGGAAAAAGTCGTTAAAGCAGTTGATGAATTTATCAGCGAAAATCCGCCGCCGGTGCCGCTCGAATACAATTGGGCGGGACTGACCTATATAAATACCGTCTGGCAGAACAAGATGGTCTGGGGCATGCTACAATCGTTTATGGGCAGCTTCATTATTGTCTTTATTATGATGGCGATACTGTTCCGTTCCCCACTTTGGGGTATCGTATGTATGGTACCTCTTTTGATAACCATAGTTGTTATCTATGGCATAATCGGCATGGTAGGTAAGGATTACGATATGCCCGTGGCGGTGCTTAGCGCTTTGACACTCGGTATGGCCGTCGATTTTGCAATACATTTCCTTGAACGTGCACGTGCAGGTGTTGCCGAAACCGGCTCATGGCAGAAAAGCGTCGGCCTGATGTTCGGCGAGCCGGCAAGTGCGATAACAAGAAATGTCCTCGTGATTGCAATAGGATTTTTACCCCTGCTCGCCGCACCTTTGATACCTTATAAGACAGTGGGAATATTCTTATGTGCGATCATGGCCCTCTCCGGCGCTGTTACCCTGCTGGCATTGCCTGCGATTCTAAAGCTCTTAGAGAAAGTGTTGTTCAAACGGGCCGGTGAGCCAAAATCGGTAACCTGCAATTGTGTTTTCTGTCTGATTATCTCAATAGCAATAGTGGTTCTGCTGGCGGTAAACCTGCATCAGTACTGGAAGCGGGCTCCGAGCAGACTGACCGTTCTCAGTATAATAGTGATACCGGTAATGGCACTTGTTTGTGGAATAATGTCGCGCAGACAGGCATGCAAAACGGCTGCGATAAAAGAAAAAGAAATTAAAAAAAATTAAATTTTCAAAGGGTGAATTATGACGATTGAAAGATATTTAAGAGGTATCGCGGGTTTTTTTGTGCTGCTAAGTGTTTTACTCGCGCATTATCATTCGCAATATTGGCTGTTTTTTACCGCGTTTGTAGGCTTAAATCTTCTGCAGTCGGCCTTTACGAACTGGTGCCCGATGATTACCGTACTAAAAAAGCTTGGCGTTAAAAGTCAAAATTAACTCAACAAGGAAAACGGAGGCATAAAATGAAACAGTTATTAACAGTAATATTGATTCTTGCTCTGTCCCTGCCAATTGTTGCCGCTGGCGAAAATGGTGCTTCTAAGGAAGTACCTGATGTAGAGACTATCGTCAACAAGGCCAACATCGTAGCTTACTATCAGGGCAAAGACGGCAAGGCAAATGTTAAAATGACAGTTACGAACAAGCGAAACCAAAAACGCCTGCATGAATTCAACATCTTAAGAAAAGACACCGAAGACGGCGGAGACCAGAAATATTTTGTTTATTTCTTAAAGCCGCCGGATGTTCGCAAAATGGTCTATATGGTTCACAAACACGCCGACCCTGATAAAGATGACGACAGGTGGCTGTATCTGCCCGCTCTTGATTTGGAAAAGAGAATCGCAGCCGGTGACAAACGCACCAGCTTTGTCGGTTCCGACTTTTTATACGAGGATGTTTCAGGCAGAAGCCTTAAAGAGGACACTCACGAGCTTATCAAAACCGCCGATAAGTTTTTTATTGTGAAAAATGTTCCCAAAAAACCGGATACCGTAGAATTCAGCTATTACAATGTCTCGATAGACCGCAAAACTTATGTGCCGATGAAAATGGAGTTTTACGATAAGGACAATAAGCTTTACCGTGTCATTGAAGCTGAGAAAGTCGGGAAAATCCAGGATTTCCATACCGTACTAAAGTCTGTTGTTTCCAATTTAAAGACAGGCAGCAAGACGGAAATGGAATTCAGTGATGTCAAATACAACATAAATCTGAAAGATATATTCACGGAAAGGTATCTTCGCAGACCGCCCCGGGAGGCAATAAGATGAATCGGCCTTGCTCGATAACTCAACTTTTCGCAATTGGGATTGTTTTGGTTTGTTCTTTGCCCATTTTAGCTGCTGATACTGCTGATACTGATGAAAATGCCGGCGGCTCAATCTTTTCTGATTTGCCGATAGAAGTGCACGGCTTTTACGAAACCAGGTCGGGAACTCGACTCCGAAAGGATAAATACGAAAAAGATATATCGATTATGGAAGATCGCCTCCAGCTCGATTTGTCCTCATACCCTGACTGGGGAGACCTGAAAGTCAAGGGTGATGTGCTCGCAGACTGGGCTGCTGAGCGGGCCGATTTTGACCTGCGTGAAGCCAACATATTCGTCAGTCCTTTTGACTTTATGGATATGAAAGTCGGAAGGCAGATTTTAACCTGGGGGACTGGGGATTTAATCTTTATTAACGACCTGTTCCCGAAGGACTGGCAGTCTTTCTTTATCGGCCGGGATAATGAGTATTTGAAAGCGCCTTCGGATGCCCTCAAAACCAGTTTGTTTGGCTACTGGGCTAATCTTGATATTGTCTATATACCTCAATTTGACCCGGACCGCCATA
Organism: Planctomycetota bacterium; assembly: GCA_013202635.1. Lineage (GTDB taxonomy): Bacteria > Planctomycetota > Phycisphaerae > Sedimentisphaerales > Anaerobacaceae > NIOZ-UU13. The sequence goes on along the minus strand of JABMRO010000437.1, from coordinate 3,378 downwards.
TAGATGGCACGAGGCTTTCATACTGGAACTCGAATCTCGGGCGGCTGGCGGGTGAAGATGCAGTAATTCATACAGACAAACCCAATAGCTGGTTCAGAGATTCCGAATTTGCGGCCAGACTGTATAAGAACATTAACAACTACGAATTCGCCCTATATGGCTATCGCGGCTACTGGAAAAGTCCGAGCGGACAAAATGCCTCAATGAGCCAGGCAATTTTCCCCGACTTAAATGTCTATGGGGCAAGTATTCGCGGAGCAATCGGCAAGGGTATAGGCAATCTGGAAATTGGTTATTATGAATCAGCCGATGACCTGAGCGGTAAAAATCCTCTAATTGATAATTCTCAAATGCGGTATCTGGCCGGTTATACACAGGAAATCGCAAGAGACTTTACAGCCGGAGTTCAGTATTACGTGGAGCAGATGCAGGATTTCAGCCAGTACAAAAGCAATTTGATATCAGGACCGGCCAGGGACAAAGACAGGCATTTGATAACACTGCGGCTTACAAAGCTTTTAATGAATCAGAATCTGAAATGTTCGCTTTTCACCTACTATTCACCATCCGACAAGGATGTTCATGTGCGTCCCAACGTTAATTACAAGCTAAATGACAACGTGGCCCTGGAGATTGGCGCCAATATATTCTTCGGTGATTACTCGAATACTTTCTTCGGCCAGTTCCAGAATAATACGAATGTGTATGCAGGTATGCGATATAGCTTCTAACCGGCATCTGTTTCCGGGGTGTTCTCCTGTTGTTCGGCAACCACTACAACGTTAACGGTTGAAGTCACATTATCAGCGAACTTAAGTGTTACTGTGTGCGTGCCGACCTCTTTTATATGTTCGGGTAATTGCACAACCTCGTCGGCAACTTCAAAGCCCTGCGCCCGCAGATTGGCCGCTATCTGACGTTCCGTGACTGAACCGAATAGATGCCCCTGCTCGTTGGCTTTGGCAGCCACAACAGCCTCGGCACCTTCTACCTTCTTTGCTGCATTTTCGAGTCGTTTGCTGTCATTTATACGCTGCTCTGCACGCTTGGCCTTTTCTTCGGCTATTGCCCTGATGCTGGCGTCGTTTGCTAACTTTGCCAGACCCTGCGGCAGCAAATAGTTTCTTGCGTATCCGACGTTGACTTCGACAACATCTCCAAGCCAGCCAAGTTTCGTAATATCTTCACAAAGCAAAATCTTCATCGTGTTAGGCATTTTAGACATTTTTGTCCCCTTGTACATTTTTTCCCATTAGATATACCTGTTTTCTTATCATGCAAATATCTAACGGGATTCATATTTCATCTTTCGAATCGCGCGTTCTCAGTCGATTCAAGAGCTACCCATCAAACAGTAAACGGCAGCAATGCCATGTACCGGGCGCGTTTGATTGCTTTTTTCGACTTTCTTTGACAGCCGGCGCAGTTGCCGCTGCGCTTACGCGAGTATATTTTGCCGCGATTGGTTAAAAGTTTTTGCAGTGTCCCAATATCTTTGTAGTCAACGTACTTTATGCCTCTTCTGCAAAAACGGCATTGTGTTTGTTCGCGGGCTCCCGCAAAACCTGGTTTTCTTCTGCTATCATTCTTTCTTGTATTATTTCTTCTGTTATTACTTCTTCCTATCATCTTTTACCTGCCTATTTTTCATATTTCATATGTCGGGTTTTCCGATGACCACGAATAAATTCAGTCACTAAATATCAAAAACTCCAAATCCGTAAATTCGCTTCTTATAAGCGAATTCGGATTAAAACGGTATATCGTCTTCGGTTTTCTGCTGCCTTGCTTCAGTTCCTGTTCTGTTTGCGCTTTGCCCGTCACCGCCGCCGCCTCCACCGAGAAACTCAAAATTCTCAACAGTTACTCTCAGCTTACTGCGCTTCGTGCCGTCCTGCGCCTCCCAGCTGTCAAATGTCAGACGCCCTTCAACAAAAAGAGGATTTCCCTTTTTGCAATACTTATTGACAACTTCAGCTCTCTTGCCGAACATCCTGCAGTCCACAAAACATGTTTCTTCCCGTTGACTGCCATCCTGGCCTTTCCAGTTCCGATTAACAGCCAGCCCGAAATCAACCACCGGCGTCTGGTTCGGTGTATATGACAACTGCGGGTCACGGGTTAGACGGCCCATCAGCAAAATTTTGTTAAAATTAGCCATGCTTACACTCTTCTTTCTGCCTCAACCTAAAATTCGTTTATCCGGCTCCACACCTGCCCTTAGAAAAAACTTAAGGCTCTTGCTGTTCTTTTTCGTCAGCTTGTTCGGAACCTTCAATCTGCTCCTGTTCCGGCTGCTTTTCTATAACATCTTCCGCCAACGTACTTACGCCTGGCACTGCGCCTGCATCTGATACCTGAAAATCCCCGGTCTTTTCTTCAGGGGTCTGTTTTGTTTCTTCTGTTTGCTCAACATCTTCTGCCTTCTCGGCTTCCACCTCTTTCGAGGGGCTTACTGACTTCGCTTTAGTTTGCTGTGTCTTTTCCTGACTTTCTCGTGGTTGTTCCTTTTCCTTTTCCAGCTTCATAGCAGGGGTATCTTTCTCAATGTCCTCTTGACTTAACCGTTCTGTGCTGAGAATGAGAACACGCATGATTTTCTCTGAGAGCCGAACCGACTTTTCGATATCCTTTATTCTTCCGCCATCGACCCTGAAATAACTAAGGATATACGTTCCTCTGCTTTTGCCTTTAATATCGTAGGCCAGCTTCCTGTCGTCCCACTTTGCTATCGAGACAATCTCAGCCTCAGCCTTTTCCAGTATTTTTCTGATAGCCGCGTTAATCCCGTCCCAGTCTGAAGCGGCCTGGGACGAATCAATAAGGAACATTCCTTCATATAATTTATTCTTCGCTACGGTTTCCAAGCTAATTACCTCCCGATATAATTTCCCATTGTTTATATCAAATTATCTGTTTTACTTTATTGCAAACACACAAGGCCCGTTGATTAATCATCGAACCAGTTAAATTCGTTCATCGTTTTCTCTGTGCCGTATTCTATCCAGCAAAGTACTGCTTTTCGAACTCTCTCAATCGCCTCAGCCAGCAGCGGCTCCTCTTCTTTTGCCGGCTTATCGAGAACATGGTCCACAGCATCTTCTTCGCTGCTGTGGCCAATGCCGATCCGGCAACGGGCAAACTCATTTGTGCCGAGCTTTTCGATAATATCAGCCAGACCATTATGGCCCCCGGCCGAGCCTTTCGCCCGGACCCGAATCCGGCCCGGCTCAAGGTCCATATCGTCCGTTATCACGAGCATGTCTCCGGCGTTAAGTTTGTAAAAACCCACCGCCGTTGCAACGGCATGACCGCTGCGGTTCATAAACTGCCACGGTTTTAACAATATTAACTTTTTATCTGCAAATTCGCCCGACC
>JABMRO010000436.1 GCA_013202635.1 Planctomycetota bacterium | reverse complement strand
GAATGGAATATCGACCTACAGGCCTTTGCCGACCAGGGCGTGAACCTTGCCAATGTAACTTCGATTACACTTGGCCTTGGTAACAGGGTTAATCCAACTGCCGGCGATTCGGGTATGTTGTACTTCGATGATATTCGTCTATATGCACCGGCACCAGAGCCAACTCCGTAAATAAAGGTTCAGGCAGTAAGTAAGATTATGTAGTTAACATAGCAGATGCACGACAATTAGGGGCTTATATCGAATGATTCGATATAAGCCCTTTTTTTCTGCCCACAGACAGTCTGTACACTGGAAAAAAACTTTTCATTATGGACCTATAAAAGGTCTGCGCTTTTTCCTATAAGCCCATATTGGGCTCAGTAAAGGCGGTTTTGAGGCAATTTGGGTTGAATTGAAGCGGGCTTTAAGGTACAATATCAGCAACATTTCAGGGATGAGGGGGTTAACAAAACGGCACGATTAATCTGAGCTATTGCAAATCCATGCGACCTAATTTTGAGGGGGGTGTTCATTGGAAAAAGCAAAATTCAAACGTTTTAGCGGTGTATTTCTAAAGCTGGTAAATCTGACAGCCGTCATTTGCATCGTGTGTTTACTTGCCGATATAGCTCGCTCCGTTAGAAATTCGGGAAACCCGAATGAGCAAGGAAAAAGAAATATTTCTAACGGGGTAAGCACAAAGAGCGACAGTCCGATAATTTTACTCAACGCCACTATAACTGATGTAGAGAGCAGAGACAGTTCTGTTTTGAATGAATCCGAAGCAAAGACCGAGCCCGAACCACAAATACCCGAAGAGGCTCAAGCAAGACCAGAAAATGCTACTACCCTGCAATCTGATGATTCCGAGAGTAATACTGAGCAGCCCGATGAATGGGAAAGCATAGAAATGCGTGTAACGGCCTATTGCCCGTGTCCGAGATGCTGCGGTGAATATTCAGACGGGATAACGGCCTGCGGACACGAGATACAACCGGACGATACCTTCGTGGCGGCTGACAGACGATACCCATTCGGCACCGAAATGCTCATCCCCGGCTATAGCAACAGCCAGCCCGTGAAAGTCCTCGACAGAGGCGGCGCCATCAAAGGAAACCGGCTCGACGTGTTCTTCGCCTCTCACGAAGAAGCCCTGGAATGGGGCGTTAAATACCTTGACGTTAATGTACATCGAAAAAACCTGTAACCGGGCACCAGGCAAACAAATAAACCGATTTCTTCTTGAGGAAATCCTTACCTATCCACACCTTTAATCGGGCTGATGCCCTGTAAGATTTTTATCTTTATCGGTCCTTAGAATCCCTCTGGCATATCTATAAATCCCTATAGCTGTAAGGTTAATGCGTATTCGAAAAGCTTCATCTTTTTTGCTAAAATAAGGTTGTGAAGGTACACTTTTTAGTGTAAACTATGCAGACATTTTTAGGGATGAAAATTTGGTATTTTACCCTTTTTTTTATTTTAAAGCAGAGGTTTATTATGAAAGTAACTTTCAACAGAGCGGCCCTTAGTGAGGCCTTAGGCTTGCTGACATCCGTCGTGCCGAGCCGAACACCCAAGCCGATACTGCGGTGCGTGCAAATCACTGCCGAGGAGAAAGCGGTCAGGATATGCGCGACGGATTTAGAGGTCGGTATCAACTATCTGATCTCCGAGGTTCAGGTCGAAAAGGCAGGTGAGATTATCGTACCGGCGGACCGTCTGGCGGCGATTGTGCGTGAAAGTGTCGACGATGTCCTTCTCTTAGAAGCTTCAAAAGGCACCTGTGAGATAAAAGGCACCGACAGCCACTTTACGATTTACGGCCAGGAGCCGGGGCAGTATCCGGTGGTGCCCGGTTTCGACGGCGACGGTGACATAAAAATTTCCCTGGGTAATCTTCAGGCCGGTATCGAGCAAAGTCTGTTTGCGACGGCGAGAGAAAGCAGCCGCTACGCTATTAACGGCGTGCTGTGGGAGATTAAGGACAAGAAGCTGCTGTTAGTTGCGACAGACGGCAGAAGATTGGCACGATGCAGAGTCAATTTGTCTTCGGCGCCGGCGAAAGATAAAGCGCCAGGGAATATAATAGTGCCGGCCAAGGCGATGGGACTTTTAGATAAAGTCGGCAGCAATGAGAAAGACAACGTTACAGTTAAACTCATCGACAACCAGATTCTAATAAGCTGTGCGAACGTCGTTATAAGCTCAAATCTTGTGGAAGGTAACTTTCCAAAGTATGAGGACATAATTCCAAGCGATCACGACAAAAAGCTGACACTTTCGACCGATGGAGTGCTGAGCGCTGTTCGTCGTGCATCGCTATTGACAAGTGAGGAGTCGAGAGGGATTAAGCTGTCGATTGGAAAGGATAAGCTGGTGTTTTCCGGCAGAGCACCGGAGACAGGCGATGCGCAGGTGGATATGCCCATAGATTATAAAGGCGAGCCTATGGAAATCGGCTTTAATCCGCAGTTTTTGATAGACGTTCTGCGTGTTATCAAGACGCCGGAGTTCGATTTTGAGTTAGGCCAGTCGGACAGGCCGGGCCTGATAAAAAGCGGGACAAATTTCCTGTATGTTCTGATGCCCATCAACTTAGGATAGTTCATATCCGCCGGCTGGAAACGGATTTGCCAGTACTGTGAATTGTGCATTATGGATGAGTTCGAACAATTACAGAATGCTCTCAAGTACCGAAGGGCAAAAATACGGAACCGCACAGTAAAGTTGTGTGATGCTGCTCAGCAATTTATGACCAAGAAGGTTTTGCCTCTACAGGAAAGGTTTGGCGCGGTGACTGAATTATGGAGCCGACTGCTGCCTGCCGAGCTTCACCGGCACTGTGAAATTGTCGATGTTTCAGGCGGTCATTTGAAAGTGCGGGTGGATTCGCCGGCATATAAATACGAGCTGCAATTGTGCAGCCCGGAGCTTCTTGAAGAGCTGCAACAGCAGTGTCCGAGGGCCCGGATTACAGACATCAAATTCGTCGTCGCTTAAACTTCAGTTTACAGCGCGAAAGTGAAAAAAAACGATAATTCGTCAACTAACAAAGACGATATACAAGATAGAGGCAAAGAACAGGTATGAAGGATCATAAATACGATGCAAGCAACATAAAGATTCTTGAGGGTGTGGATGCGGTACGGAAACGGCCTGATATGTATATCGGCGACCGCGGCAGCGGAGGTCTGCATCATCTGGTCTATGAGGTATTGGATAATTCCATCGACGAAGCCCTGGCAGGGGCCTGTGATAATATAATTGTGCGCGTCTATCCTGACGGCAGTTGCTCGGTCGAGGATAACGGCCGAGGCATACCCATCAAACAACACAAAGAGGCAAAGACCAGCGCTTTAGAGGTAGTGCTGACAACGCTGCACGCCGGCGGGAAGTTCGACAGTGACAGTTATAAAGTGGCCGGCGGGCTTCATGGCGTCGGCGTTAGTGTTGTCAACGCCCTGAGCGAATGGCTTGAAGCTGACGTGTATCGAGACGGAAAACACTATCATTTCGAGTGCGCCAGAGGAGTTGCCAAGAGACGGGTCAAAGAAATCGGTCCGACCAGTAAACGCGGCACAAAAATCACCTTCATGCCCGACAAGGAGATATTCGGAGACCACGAATTAGCATACGATATGCTGCTGAAACGAATACGGGAATTAGCTTATCTTAACGGCGGACTTCAACTCAGCTTCAGAGATGACAGGAATAAGAAAAAAGAGGTATTCAAATTCGAGGAAGGGATTAAGGAGTTTGTCAAACATCTGAATGAGGGCAAAGAGACACTTCATAAGGACGTTATCTATCTGGCAAGGGAAGACCCCCAGGCGATGCTGAGCTGTGAAGTGGCAATGCAGTACAACGACGGGTACACTGAAAACGTGCTGGTCTTTGCCAACAACATCCGCAATATCGACGGCGGGACACATCTTTCGGGTTTTAGGACGGCATTAACACGGACGATGAATTATTACGCCAAAAATAATAACCTGCTAAAAAACGGGCAGGGGACAACGGGCGATGACCTTCGTGAGGGATTAACGGCGGTGGTGACGGTGAAACTTGGGGACCCGCACTTCGAGGCCCAGACGAAGGTTCGTCTTACCAACCCTGAGGTCGGCGGTTTCGTTGAGTCAACAGTTAACGAACAATTGGGACATTTCCTGGAAGAGCATCCGGCAGAAGCGAAACGGATTTTGAACAAGGCCATCCAGGCCGCAGCAGCCAGAGAAGCTGCGAGGAAGGCACGTGAACTGACCAGACGCAAAGGAGCGCTGAGCACTTCCAGCCTTCCGGGTAAGTTGTGGGACTGTTCGAGTAAGGAAAAGGCGAGTACGGAGATATTCATAGTAGAAGGTGATTCGGCCGGGGGCTCTGCAAAAGCAGGGCGAGATAGAAATATCCAGGCAATTCTGCCTCTGAAGGGAAAAATCCTAAATGTAGAAAAGGCCCGGCTCGAAAAGATGCTGGCACACGATGAAATCCGAACCATTATCAGCGCTTTGGGGACCGGTATAGGTACCGACGAGTTCAATCTGGACAGATGCAGATACGGCAAGATAATATTAATGACAGACGCGGACATCGACGGTGCGCATATTCGAACTCTGCTGCTGACGTTTTTCTTCAGGCAGATGCAGCAGTTGTTTTTGGAGAATAAGATTTATATCGCCCAGCCGCCCCTGTATGAGATCAAAGTCAAGGGCCAGAAGAAATCAGAGTATATCCTGAGCGAAAACCAAATGCACAAGCGGATGATTGCCAGAGGCCTGGAAGGTACTGAACTTATCATCATGGACGACAACAAGAGCAAAAAAACCCAAAAGCCGCAGGCAGGCCCGGACAGCTCTGTTAAAAGTAAGACGACGAGCTCCAACGGGACCCGCGAAGTTTGCGACAAAGAGCTGACTGAGCTTGTGAAAACCCTGGCCGAGGCCGAACGCATCATAACAGTTTTGAGCCAGCGCGGTATTAACTTCACAGACTTCGTCAGGGCATATTACAACCCAGCCAAAGGAGGGCTGCCGCAGTTTCGTATCTGCACGGAAAGTGAAGAAGAGATTTACTACAAAAGGGAGGAATACGACAAGCGGCTCGATGAACTCAAAAAGCGAACCGAAGAAGAATCAATTGACGCCGAGGAGCTTCACGAGGTTGACCGAATCAATCAAATAAACGATCAACTTACAAAGCAGTTCGGTCTGGACCTGAATGATTTTCTGTTAAAGCCGGCCAAAGGTCTTTCCAGTGAGGCAACACCGACGAAGTTCGAGCTTCTCAGCGGCGATGATAAATACCAGGCCGCATCGTTAGGGGACATCTGCGCAGGCATAAGGCAGATAGGCGTCAAAGGAATCGAGATAAAACGCTTTAAGGGTCTGGGCGAGATGAATGCCGACCAGTTATGGGATACGACAATGAACCCGAAGACGCGTACTTTGCTGAGCGTCAAGCTCGACGACGCCGGTGAAGCCGACCGATTGTTCAGTATATTAATGGGCAGTGACGTGGAAAAACGCCGAAACTTTATCCGCGACCACGCTCTGGAAGTGCAGAACCTCGACGTTTGATTAGTGATGTGTGGTTCGTATTTCGATATACCAAAAGAGGTGATAAGTGAAACCTGTGAATTTATGGACAAGCAGTATCGCAGACGTTGAATTGTTGCTGCAATGCAAAAGAGCTATCACGAAGATTGTTGCAGATGCGGATGTAATACTATACGGGTCGCGGGCCAGAGGCGATGCTAATAAAGACTCCGACTACGACATTTTGATAATAGTAAACGGCCCGGTAGATATGGCGCTCAAGAAAGAAATGCTCTCAAATGTATATCCCCTGGAATTAGAGACAGGTGCGGTACTTACTTTGATTGTCTATAGCAAACAGCAATGGGATTCGCCTCTTTACCGTGCGATGCCATTTCACAAGAACGTAGATAGAGAGGGAGTTCTGCTATGACTGGCGAGGAACGTTCCCTGATTGCATATCGTATGTCCCGTGCCACTGAATCTATCGAAGAGGCGAAGCTATTATTCGATTCCGGCCATATCAATTCGTACGTAAACCGTCTTTACTATGCCTGCTTTTACGCGGTTTCGGCATTACTGCTGACCAGGAACATATCCACCAACAAGCACGGGCACCTGCGGTCTTTGCTGCACAGAGAATTTGTCAAGACAGGATTAATCCCGCAAGAGATGGGAAAGCATTTTGACCTGTTGTTCGATAGCCGCCAGGAAGGCGATTATGCAGATTTGGTCGTATTCAAAGCTGACGAGGTAGCCGACTGGCTGGCTCAGACCAGAACATTTGTCTCCCACATCGAAGCGATTATCTCAGGTATGGCATAACACAAAACTCCTCAACAAATTACAGGTTAGACATTAAAGAAAACCCGCCGATTTGCTTGGCGGGTTGAATATTTTTGGGATTCCTCTACTGAGCTTGCCGGTGGAATCTACCGGCCCCTTCTTCTATCGCTACTGCTCTGACCCATCTCGTCCATGCCGCGGCTTCTACTTCCTGTTCTACTTTCTGAACGCCTACTACTCCTTCCGGCCGAGGAAGAACCAAGCGGGTCAACACCGGTTGTTGCACCCGGCCAAAAAGAAGGAAACGAGCCACGGTCAAGGTTTTCGCCCAGACAGGAATATGAAATGAGCTGTATCTTTTCCCGGAACTGGTCAAAATCGACTTTGTTCTGTGCGAACGCATCGATATACGACTTTTTGGCTCGAATAATAAGAACTGTCTGAAAAGAATACGCTAATTCATCCGGTAAACCACCTTTATACATTCTTATGATATTCTTATTTTTGTCGCTTACAATATAACTACTTGTACTTAAGTTTGCCTGAATAACAACATTGGGCGACCGGCCGGCTTTCCCGGTGACTGTGAGAACTACTAACTCGTCCGGTTTGAGGCCTCTGATGTTTGCCGTATGTACGAGCGCCTTGATAAGAGTGGATTTGAGGTTTTTCACCTTTCTGGCGTCATATTTTTCTCCCTGGCGGTCGGGCGTATACCTTACAGCCTCCTCGGGCGAAAACATTTCCTGTTTCATCTGTTCCCAAACCGGGTCGGCATCTTCTTCCTCAGTCTCCTCTTGTTCCTCCGTTTGCGGAGGCGGCGAGAGAGGAAAATCAACAGTTGTCATAAAGAGCGCTCCATAACCCTGAACGTACATAGCCCCCATGGAACGATCGCCCAGACTCGGAAATGTCATCCTGCCAATAAAGTGCATTCCCGGAACCAGGTTCGATTGAGCCAACTTTTTATCAAAGATGCGGCACATAACAGTCATATCTTCCATTAAGGTGACCATGTCCTGATGTTTTATCTCTGCTGTGGGAATAACGAGAACTTTCCCGCCGCCGGATTGCTGAGTCTGCGCACTCAGTACCGTCCTTAGCTGCATGAGCACATCATTCGGACGCGAGGCCGGTTTAATTGGAGCTGGCGGAGTGATTTGGGCCGTGGCGGAAACCGCAGGGATTAAAGCAAGAGCGATAATAATCGTAATAACTCTGATAAAAGATTTCATTTTTTTTACTCCTGTATCTAAATACATAGTTTTTATTCGTTAATCAACATTTAAGATTATCTGTGTATTTCATGAGCAACCTGATGTTCGTCAGCACCTGGAGAATTATTTTGTCCGGCTTTTGCATAAGATTTGAAAATCCCGGTACGTTGGCGAAACTGGTCATAATCAAGCTCACCTTTTGCAAAGGCATCGATGTCTGACTTTTTCGCACTAATGGTCAGAACAGTCGGCGGTAAAGGGCCCGTTTCAGCTTCAGGGGCAGTTTGGACAATCGTGCGATAGCGAGAACCTGACCTTCTGCCATAGCTGGATGTTCGTGTGACAGTTGCGGCAGATTGGTGCCTGTCTCCGATAACTGTGAGAATCACCAACTGCTCTGGCTCCAGGGCCTGGATGTTTGTCGCATGTTTTAGTGTTTTTATCAGATTAGTTTTAAGGGTTTCGACCATTTCAGCATCGTATTTTTCTTTCGGGCGATCATCTGTCCTGCTTCTTCGGGTCTCTTCGGGCTCATACATTTCCCGCCTCATTTGTGACCAGACGGGGTCTGTATCTTCTTTTGTTTTCTCCTTTTGTTGCGTTTCAGGCGGCGCCGAGAGCAATATATTTATTTCCATCAAAAACAACGCTCCATAACCTTCGAGAAAAATGGCCTCTGTCGTACGATTGCCACGCCCAAAAAATGGGTTAAAATCGCCATACATTCTTCCTCTTGCTGTTTGCACATTTGACTGGTTAAGTTGTTTGTCGAATATGCGGGACATTACACTCATATCTTCAGTTATCACAGCAAGATTTTCCACTTTCATCTCGGCCGAGGGAATCACAAGAACCCCCCCGCTACCGCTGCGCTGAAAATGCGGTAAATGTGGAAGAGTAACATTGGGGATTTGGATATCTACCATTAAATCTTTCACCTTCTGCTCAAGGTCCATCTGCTTCAATACTAAGTCTTTCGCCTGCTTTCCTGCGGCTTTCATCTGCTTTCGTGCAATCTCAGCTTGCTTTTCGGCCATCTTCGCTGCTGCTTGAACTTCCTTTTCCGCAATCTCAACCTCTTTTTGCGCCTCCTGCGCTGCAAACTCAGCCTCGGTTTTTCTTTGCGCTAAATCCGCCTCTTGCATCTGCTTTTCGAGGACTTCCTGGTTTTCTTCCTCAATGACGTCTTGAGCAAGGGTGAAACCTGCTGTTATTAAGTTGATAACGATCAATACAATAATTGTTCTATTAATAGCTTTTTTCATTTTTTGCTCCTTTAATTTAAATTATTTGGGTCTGTGAATCTGTTTGGAACTACACTATCTGGTTGAGTATAAGACAAAATTTGTGCCATATCTTGTTTGGTACGCAGCAGCTCGCCTTCAGTCTGGACAGCGAAGGTGGCAAGAGCATTGCTTAACTGAGCATTGTCCTGCAGTCGATTTAATTCTATTTCCCCAATCGCTGCTGCTACCCATTGCCTGTCCTGTGTTTGAGCCTGATTAATTGACTCGATAAGTTCTTCGAGCCGTTGATTAGTAGCGGCACCGGAAGCTGCTAAAGTGTATGCTGCGAACTGATTCAAATCGCTACGATATTGCTGAATGAGGTCGTTTTTAAGCTGGGCGTAACTGCTTGTCAGAGCCAACTGCCAGTATTGCTTCATCTCGTCGAGAAGCTGATTGCGAATAGCCGGCTCAAGAGCAGCCTGAAGCTGTTCTATATCCGGCGGTCTGGGAGATAAGAGCCGTCCGGTTGCATAACCGGCCATAATCAGCAGCACGGCTGCGGCAGCAACCTTAGTGAAGCCGTTTGGGACTTTTATTCTCTTTATAAGACGGATTCGCCGGCCGCTCGGCACCGTATTTGTTTGTCCGGAGGTTCCAGTTAGCTTTGCGATGGTTGAATTTGCCAAATCCCCGGACGGGCCGGGCGGAACCTGTTCATCATTGAGGGCTTTTACAGCTTTTTCCAGAATATTTTCACTTTCTCTTTCTTTCATAATACAACCTCATTTTTTTCTTTCGTCGAGACCTCAAAAGACTTTCGTAATTTCGCTCTGGCCCGATGGAGCAGTACACCGGCGGCATTTGTCTTAATACCAAGTTCTTTTGCTATCTGCCGATAGCTCATATCGTTCAGGTATCGCATGCAAAAGACCTGCGATTCGGCCAGCGACAGCTTAGTTAGCGACTCCCGCAGCCTGTCAATCAACTCCTGCTGTTGCGCCATCTGAACCGGGCCCGGATTTGTACTCGGCACAGCAACCCGGTCAGCCGAAGCAACGTTACAGCCCGGCCGGTGGAATCGTTGTCGCAACTGGTCTATTGCCCGCGTCGTAGCCACGCGTATCAACAGGGCAGAAAAATTCCGGATACGCTGACGCTGCGAGAATTCCAGGGCACAAACAAAGGTTTCCTGAAAACAGTCGGCAGCATCAGTGCGGTTGCCAAGCAGTCTGTAAGCAGTCTGCCAAACCGCAGGGCCGTGTTTTTCGATAATTATCTGCCAGTCAATCACTTGCAAGCAAATCTCCTTGTGAACGGCTGCCGTTATTATAATATTAGTCGCCGGGGGTGCCTGTTTTATTACAGAAATTCTCGATACCCGGTTCTTTTCTTTATATTAAATATCACTACTGTCCGGTTAACGGATTGAAGATTATTTATAAGTGTTTTAAATACACTACGTTACAAGGAAAACTTAATGTAATCGATTTGAAATCGCTTTTAAGTACAACTGCTTTTTCGAGATAAAAATAACGATTCAAATTCTAAATGGAACAAAATGTTTACTTTTAATTTTTCTTGAAATCCGTGTTTTATTGTGTTTTACGCTGTATTTTTACAAAATCAGGACAACTGTTTTTTTAACTTCTTTCGCTTGCAACGCTTACAACCGGACAGTAGTGATTAAATATCAAACATCAATAAAAAATATATATTTGTTTGATTTGATGAAATTTTTTCTTGCAATGCTTTCGGCTGCGTGGCAAAATTGCAACATTCCAGCCTGTCGATGACAGGTCTTTGGTAGACCGAATTTTTTTTTGAGGGAGACCAGAATGACAGGAAAAGTCAGAAGCAAGAAATCAGAAGCAGGAAGCTTTGTCTTTTGGCTTGATTCGATTACTGTTTTTACCTTTGCCCTTCTTTTATTATGCACAACTCTGTTTGTCGGCTGCAGGAGCCAGGGAGTGACTGGAACCGGCAAAGTTCAAAGTGCTCCTGCCGAACAAAGGAAAGCCGATTTACTGAAGACACTCGACCGCAAATTTGAAAATCCGCAAGCCCATTACGAATTAGGCCGGGTGTACCAGGCAGAGAGGCAGTGGATAAAAGCAGAATATCGTTATAACGTAGCTTTGAGTTTTGACCCGGCTCTCAGCGAGGCCCAGGCGGCAACGGTGAAAGTATTTCTCGAAAGCGGTGATACTGCCAAGTCTAAAACTTATGCCGATATCTATATGAGCAAGGCTGCCGTTTCAGCGAGTGCCTCGTTTCGGCTCGGATTAGCGTTTCAGAAGCAGCTTCTTGATGAATATGCTTTCGATTGTTATATGCAGGCGCTTCATCTTGCGCCGGCTTCCGCTAAAGTTCACAAGCAGCTCGGCTATTATTACCTGAGCAAGAACGATAAGGTCCGTGCGGAGGAATATTTAAAGCGTAGTTTTCAGCTTGATCCTGTACAGCCGGAGGTGGCCGGTGAATTAGGCAGACTCGGTGTGGAAGTAAGAATACCGCGCAAGGTCGAGAGGCGCACGAGGAGGGTGGACAAGATAGCTGAAGAGGCACGTAAAGAAAAGAAAGGTACATAACGGGTCCCGACGCGCCGGGCTGTAACGGTTTATCAGGATCCTCAGGGGCATTTATTGAGTGTCATTGTATATCTAACGGTTGTGGGACCGTAAGTTTGTTCTTTTTCATTGCCCCGTGGCGAACGGATGCGCTGCGGGGTTTTTTTCTGATTTTCAATTTGCTATTTTCAATCGTCGAAAGTTGATTTCCGTCACCCGGCTTTAAGGAGTGAATACTACAGTGGGATTGCATATTGCGGATATTTTGGTATTGGTTTTATACCTTGTCGGGATAACTATCATAGGCATCTGGGCGGCAAAGCGAATCAAAACTATCGCCGATTTCTTTATGCCTCGCAAATTCGGCAAAGTGATGATGATAACGCATGCGTTCGGGACAGGTACACATTCCGACCAGGCAGTCAGTGTGGCTTCCAAGAGCTTCACAAACGGGCTGTCCGGTATATGGTACCAATGGCTGTGGTTGTTCGCGACTCCGTTTTACTGGTTGATTGCGCCCGTAATGAGACGCTTCAGGGCTATTACAACCGCCGATGTCTTTGAAGCCAGATTCAGCCCCAAAGTAGCGAAGCTATTTGCCATTGTGGGGATGCTGAACCTGTCAATCAATATAGGCGTGATGCTAAAAGGCTCCAGCGCGGTCGTGGATGCCAGTACTGGAGGTTACGTCTCTTCTAATATCGCTATTGCCGCAATGACGGTAATGTTCGTCATATACGGAATAGCGGGCGGGCTCTCTGCAGCCATTATTACCGACTTTATCCAGGGCGTTCTAACCATTATTTTCTCCTTTCTGCTGCTTCCCTTTGTCCTTCACGCCGTCGGCGGCCTTGACGGGATACGCGATACCATACCGAAGGCAAAAGAGATGTTTTCCCTCATAGCACCCGGCGAGATTGGATTCTTTTATGTAGTGATGATATCTTTGAATGGTCTGGTTGGAATCGTGACTCAGCCCCATACAATGGGTAATTGTGCAGCCGGCAGAACTGAGATGGAAGGGCGGGTTGGCTGGATGTGCGGCAACTTTATCAAACGCGTATGCACAGTTGCATGGTGCTTAACAGGCCTTGCCGCAATCGCCTATTTCAACAGCCAGGGAACAAAACCGGAACACTCTGACCAGGTCTTTGGCTTAATAGCGGCCAACTTCCTGCCAAAAATATTACATGGATTACTTGGTCTTTTTCTCGCGGCACTTTTGGCTTCAGTGATGAGCTCCTGCGACTCATTTATGATTGCATCGTCGGGTTTGTTCACAAAGAATCTTTACATACCTTTAGTGCCTGATAAAACTCAGAAACATTATGTCCTTGTTGCCCGTATTGCTTCACTGGCAATAGTTGCCTGCGGTGTTGCCTTTGCCTATTCGCTGCCCGGAGTTGTCAAGGGCCTTGAGATATTCTGGAAGGTTTCGGCCATGATGGGTATCGCATTCTGGCTCGGGCTTTTCTGGAGGCGCACCACGGCAGCCGGCGCCTGGGTAGGAACAATAGCAAGTTTTGTGGTGCTGCTTTTCACGGGAAGAATCGCCTTTGGGCAATATGTTCTTTGGGATTTCAATGCACACCTTGCCGATAAGCTGCCTGACTTCATGCTGTGGGAAGGTAAACTGTACTTGCCATGGCAGATGGTCTTCTATCTTTCAGCGGGATTCCTGCTTACGGTTTTGGTGAGCTTGTTTACCAGACCGGTGGCGAAGGAAAAACTCGATAATTTCTATGCGCTGGTGCGAACACCTGTCATCCCGGACGAGCAGGTATCCGTACCGTGCACCCTGCCGGAGGATGCCGTAGTTCCTGAGAAGCGAAACATCTTTCCAAATACGAATCTGGAAATAGCAATTCCATCACGTATATCGGTGGTTGGGTTCCTGGCCGGGTGGGTGTGCGTGGTAGCTATAATCTACTCGGTGTATCTGATAGCAAAGGTTTAATCGATACTTCCGCCTTCGCTGAAGCTTCCTGTCTCGACGGGGCCGAGCCACGGCGGGCGGCGGCCCTGCAACGGTATCGGCAAGATTCGCTCTTGAGGTGTTGGAAAGTGTTTACAATAATTAACGGCTAATTAAGGTAAGCTTTATGGAAAAACTAACTTTTTATATTGTTGACGTCTTTACAGAAAAGAAATATGCAGGTAATCAGCTTGCTGTCGTTCGAGATGCAGCAGGGCTGTCGGATGGCGAGATGCAGAATATCACTAAAGAAATGAATTATTCTGAGACAACCTTTATTTTGTCCGATGACCAGAGAAACGGCGGATATGACGTTCGCATTTTCACACCGGCAGAAGAAGTACCTTTTGCCGGCCATCCTACATTAGGGACCGCCTATGTCATACAAAAGGAAATCATAAAAGAACCAGCCGAAACAATAATCCTGAATCTAAAAGTCGGCCAGATCCCTGTGACGTTCAATTACAAGGGGAAAGATAAGAATGTCTTATGGATGAAACAAATTGAGCCGGCCTTTAGGCAAATTATTGAGCCGGAACCAATCTCGGAAGTGCTGGGTATAGACAAGGGCGACATCGACGAAAGGTTTCCTGTTCAAGAAGTTTCGACAGGCATGTTTTTTATCATAGTACCATTGAAAACCTTAGACGCCGTTAAACGGGCAAAGGTTGCCAGAGACAAATACTTCAAGCTGATTAAAAACAGGCAGGCCAAAGCAATACTCATTTTTTGTCCCGAGACTTACTCGAAGGAAAATGACTTGAATGTTAGAGTTTTTGTTGATTACTTTGGAATTCCCGAAGACCCGGCCACGGGAAGTGGAAATGGCTGTCTGGCAGGATATTTAGTTAAGCACCGTTATTTCGGCAAAAACCAAATTGATATCAGGGCCGAACAGGGTTATGAAATCGCAAGGCCTTCATTGCTTTACTTAAGAGCCGAAGATACAGAAGGGCAAATAGATATATCTGTTGGCGGAAAAGTAGTAATGGTGGCCAGGGGAGAGTTGGCTTGAAGCACAGTTAGAACAACAAGGGGAATTCAAGATGGAACCGTATAGGATAGATTTTGAATCGATGGCGTGGGAATCGCCGGCTGATGGTGTCAAGGTTAAAGCCTACGAACAAGATGGCAAAAAACTGCGATTAGTAGAATTCTCCAAAGAATTTGTCGAGCCGGATTGGTGTACCAAAGGTCATATCGGCTATATTCTTGAAGGACAAATGGAAATAGACTTCGATGGAGATAAAGAAGTATTCGGCCCCGGTGATGGAGTTTTTATTCCTGCAGGCCAGGAACACAAGCACAAAGGCCGAGTACTTACGGACAAAGTAAAAGCAATCCTGGTTGAAGATGTTTAACTTGGACCGGTAGATGAGTATCATTGAAAATGTTTGGAGTAATCTTATGAGTACGAAATCTGAAGAGGCGGTAGAAAGATTCGGCAAGGGTTTTAATTGTTCTCAGGCCGTATTGGGAAGTTTCAGTGAGCAGTTTGGCCTCGATTGCGATAAAGCATGTAAAGTGGCAACAGGATTTGGCGGCGGAATGCGTATGGGCGGTACGTGCGGGGCGGTTACGGGGGCTTTTATGGTTCTCGGATTAAAATATGGGAACAGCACGGCAAAAGACAAGGAAGGAAAGGCAAAAACATATAAAATAATCGAAGAATATACAAATCGATTCAAAAGCCGCAGCAGCTCTGTCGCTTGCAGGGAACTGCTCGGCTGTGATATAAGCACGCCGGAGGGAATGAAAGAAGCACGAGACAAAGGCCTTTTTTCTTCGATATGCCCCAGGATGGTGCAGGATGCGGTTGAGATTCTTGAAGAAATGTTGAGTGAATAGAACAGTTGGCAAAATGCTGTTTTCTGTAACGCCGGCTATAGTATTGAAGAAAGAAACAAATGAGGCATTTGAGTACAAAGCTAAGAGAGTCCCTTTTAGAAAAAGGTGCCTGCTTAGTTGGTTATGCGGATGTAAGTGATCTTGCTTATGAGGCGGCGGCAAGCTTAAAAAATGCAGTATCTATAGCCGTTGCCCTTACTCCGTCAATAATTTATGAGATATCAAAAGGCCCGACTATAAAGTACTACCAAGAGTATAACAGAGGCAACAACTTATTGGCAGACTTGTGCGGCCACGCCGTGAATATCCTCATAACAGAAGGACACAAAGCTGTCGCGCTTGAGCCTACTATAAAGGTAGTCGATTTAAGCAACATCGATGAACACCTGCCTCACAAAACCGTCGCAACAAAGGCTGGCCTTGGCTGGATTGGGAAATCCGCATTACTTATAACAAAAAGATACGGCGCAGCTATTCGCCTGGCAACTGTACTTACCGATGCCGGGCTGGATATAGCAGCCCCGATAGAACAGTCAATGTGCGGCGATTGCCGCGACTGCGTTGACCATTGCCCGGCTAAGGCAATCAGAGGAAACAACTGGCAGCTTGGGTGCTCACGGGACTCGATATATGATGCATTTGCCTGTTGCGAAACAGCGATAAAACTATCGAAAAAGGTCGGGATACAATCAACTATAGGGAGGGTAGCAATTTGCGGCATTTGTATCAATGTTTGCCCGTGGACACAAAAATATATTTCGCGAGAACAAAAAAGTTGAGAAAAGTAGAATGCCGAAAATTGTTCCAGCACAAACAGACGAAGATTTTGAGATTGCAAAAAAACTGTTTGTCGAATATGCGGATTCTCTGGGTTTTGATTTAAGCTTTCAGAATTTCGAAGAAGAATTAGCTAATCTTCCGGGTGATTATGTCAGTCCGACCGGGTGTCTTCTGCTTGCTTTATATAAAGGGCAGCCGGTCGGGTGCGTCGGATTGAGAAAGCTAAGTGACGGCGTATGCGAGATGAAAAGATTGTACGTTAGAGAGCAGTTTCGCGGCTTGGGGATAGGCAAAGCGCTCGCTGAAGCTGTTATTGAGCAGGCACGAAAAATCGGCTATAACTATATGCGGTTAGATATGGCTGCCTCGATGGATGTGGCAAGAGCGCTGTATGTTTCCATCGGCTTTAAGCAGACCAGTCCGTATCGATACAATCCGATAGAGGGTGCCGTATTTATGGAACTAAAGCTGGTGTAAGAATCTGAAATCAGGGGGTATATTAAGGAAGGAGAAAAAATGAACAAAGTAAAATACAGGATTCTAACCGGTCTTATATGGATATTCGCGTTGGGGCCGGTTTTGGGGGCCGAGAAGGTCTATGACGTGCGGGACTACGGGGCCAAGGCCGACGGCAAAACGCTGTGCACCAATTCCATTCAAAGAGCAATAGACAAATGCGCCAAGGACGGCGGCGGGACTGTTTACCTGGCGCAGGGCACTTTTCTGTCCGGCACTATCTATATGAAAAGCGGCGTAACGCTCAAGCTCGATCCCGCCTGTACACTTTTAGGCAGCAAAAATCTAAAGGATTATCCGGAAACTGTACCAGCCTTCAGGTCATACACCGACAATTATACGGACAAGAGTCTTATTTACGGCGAAAAACTGGAACGAATCGCCATCATCGGAAGCGGCATCATAGACGGCCAGGGTGCTTCGTTCAAAGGGCCATACAAGGTGCGGCCATATACGATTCGATTTATTCAGTGCCGCAACGTCACGGTAAAGGACGTAACACTTAAAAACTCGCCGATGTGGATGCAGCACTACTTAGCCTGCGACGATGTGCGCATCAGCGGAATCACGGTCAGAAGTATTGTCAACGCCAACAACGACGGCATCAATATCGACTCCTGCGAGAGGGTCGTCATTTCAGACTGCAACATACGTTCAGGAGATGATGCAATTGTGCTAAAAAGCACCTCGGCCAGAGTGTGCAGAAACGTTACGGTCAGTAACTGCGTCCTGAGCACCCGCTGTAATGCACTGAAGATGGGCACGGAATCCAACGGTGGTTTTGAAAATATCGTAATGACCGGTTGTTCGATTTATGATACACGTCTGGCGGGAGTGGCGCTGGAGATAGTAGATGGCGGC
Organism: Planctomycetota bacterium; assembly: GCA_013202635.1. GTDB lineage: Bacteria > Planctomycetota > Phycisphaerae > Sedimentisphaerales > Anaerobacaceae > NIOZ-UU13. Next base: position 1,872 of record JABMRO010000436.1, on the reverse strand, counting down.
ACAATGGACAGGGTCGTGATATCGAATATTACAATGAACAAAATAGGAGCGCCAATATTTGTGCGGTTAGGCAATCGTGCCAGACCTTTCAAGAAAGATATGGCCAAACCGGGCATCGGCATAATGCGCAACATTACGATAAGCAATATCGAAGCGACCGGAGCCAACGCCACCGGCTGCGCGATTTCCGGACTGCCGCAGGCAAAGATAGAGAACATTACACTTAGCAACATTCGGCTTTCATTCGCAGGCGGCGGAACAAAAGAGGATGCCGATAGAGCCGTCCCTGAAAAACCGGATGCCTATCCTGAGTACTCGATGTTCGGAAGACGACTGCCTGCCTATGGGCTTTACTGTCGTCACGTTAAGGGATTAAAGCTGCTCAACGTGCAGCTTCAATTAGCAAACGCCGACCGGCGCCACGGAGTGGTCATGGAAGATGTTGAAGATGCTTTAATCGACAACCTGACCGGCCCGTATCCGCCAGAGGCTGATTCGACAATTCAACTAACCGATGTTAAAGAAGTTTTTATTCGCGGCAAAGACAACTGAGTATCTGAATAACGGAGAATGAATTTATGATTTTAGGGAAATATTCTTTTGGAATCGGCGACAGGTTCTGCCACCAGGGCAAGCCGCAATTGGCCGCCTTGATTAAGGCCAAAGAACAGGGTCTTGACATTACGCCTGTCTGGAACAAATCGCACAGGGAACATAATATCATAGGAACAAGCCATGCAGATACGCGCAAAGAGGCCGACGATGCAGTAGCGGCCTATGAATGGAACCGACCCTATCTGGTGGACGCCGACCATATCGGATTAAATAATGTAGATGAATTCATCGCCTCCAGCGATTTTTTTACGCTTGATGTGGCAGACTACATCGGCAAAAAGGCCGAAGAAACTGATATTAAATCCTTTGTCCAAAAGTACAAAAAATATACCGGTACGCTTGCGATTGACGGAATTGATAAAACTTTTGATATCAGCGAAGAGCAAATCACAGCAATAGCAGATAAGTCTCTTACAGCCGTTAAGCAGGCGGGCAAAATTTATCGTCATATTTCATCAGCCAAAGGGGCGGATAATTTCATTACGGAAGTCTCGATGGATGAGACCGCCCAGCCGCAGACGCCTGTGGAGATGTTCTTTATCCTGGCCGCGATCGCCGACGAAGGCATTCCGGCCCAGACCATAGCCCCAAAATTTACGGGCCGATTCAATAAAGGGGTTGATTACGTAGGTGACATTAGAGGTTTCGCAAAAGAGTTTGAAGAGGACGTGGCCGTGGTTGCTTTCGCGGTCAAAGAATTCGGCCTGCCTGAAAACCTCAAACTCAGCATTCATTCCGGTAGTGACAAGTTCTCTATTTACGGACCAATAGCAAAGGCGCTGAAGAAATTCGATGCCGGGCTGCATATTAAGACAGCGGGCACAACCTGGCTGGAAGAGCTAATCGGCCTGGCGATGGCGGCGCCAGATGGTTTATCAATCGCAAAAGAAGTGTACGACAAGGCGCTTTCGCGGATGGATGAGCTTTGTGGACCATATCAAACAGTTATTGATATCGACAGAGAAAAACTGCCGACTGCGCAAGAGGTTGACAAATGGGATGGTGAAAGATTTGCCTCGGTGCTGCGGCACGAGCAATCTTGTGAACATTACAATATCAACTTTCGGCAGCTTCTTCACGTTGCGTACAAAGTCGCTGCTGAGATGGGAATACGCTTTTCGAATGCGCTGGACAAATACGAAGATATCATCGCAGAAAACGTAACAGAGAACATCTACGAACGGCATATAAGGCCGCTTTTTATAGGTCTTCAAAGTGAATTTGGGTACAAATAATGTCGGGATTTATGGCGATTAT
>JABMRO010000435.1 GCA_013202635.1 Planctomycetota bacterium | reverse complement strand
GTAACTGGCTTGGTGAGCAAGACTTAGAAAATCCCTCATAGGTTATAACCATTTTCCGTCAGTCCCGGAGGGATTTTCTAAATGATGTGTTTTTTTTATTGATAAGCGAGGCCTTCTTCGCTTTATACTCGTCAGCCATTATCGACCCCTCCACAAACAAATCCAAGTCTTCAAGCATTCTTCAATAAAAACCTTAAAGAAAACCTCGAAACATTGGATGACTTTCCTATGTTAAAGAAGGATGCAGAGGAATTATTCAACAAGGGTACGACACTAGAAAAACTCAAGTTTTAACACTCATTAATGCCATAAAATATCTTGTTTGATCACTGATTCAGTATGCGTGGAAGAAGGGATCAGCTTTTTTAATATACAGGGATCAGAGTTTTTTAACAGCAGGAAATTTGCGTTTCAATAACCTAATGAATTTGTCCCCATATCCTATCATCAATTCAGGATATCCCTTTATGGGAGTGGTCTTTAACGTATGCCAAACTCGGCGCAATCGAACACCTTTTCGACGAAGTCGTGGCAAATCGGCAGAAAATTTTGCATGTTCTTCTGCCAACTCATCTTTAGAGAGGTGTTTTGTCGGCATGGTTACACTGAAATTCAGATCGACTACTGACCAGTCGATATCGTCTTGCACAAAGTTGTGAGCTTTTGCATAGTCATAGGCTTCACAACCTGGATAGGGAGTAAAAACCGCGACAGCCGCAGAATCAGGATCGATCTCTTTTACAAGATCCCGCGTTTCCTGGATAGTGTCTTTGCTTTCGCTTACAGAACCGACCATCAAGTAGGCGTGTCTTATAAGCCCTAATTTTTTTGAGATCTTGAACGTTTCCTTGATCTTGCTTATTTTAGAGCCTTTTTTTAATTCATTCAGGATAATCTGTGAACCACTTTCCACCCCAACCCACACTTCGATGCACCCAGCTTTTTTCATTTTTGTTAACAGTTCCTCATCGACAGTATTGACGTGGACATTACAGCCCCAGATCACACCCGATTTTCTTTCTTTTAATTCCTCACAGAAACGAAAAACACGTTTCCTGTTTATGGTGAATGTGTCATCATGAAAGTTAATTCGTTTGATCCCATAATCGGTGATCAGTTCCTCGATCTCCTCGATGATATTTTTGGGTGAGCGCATCCGGAATTTCCGTGTCCAGATGGTATGAGAGGCGCAATACGTACACTGAAAGGGGCATCCGCGGCTGGAAAAAAGATTGGCAGTTCTTTTTCCGGTAGCAATGCGCTGTAATTCAGAGAATTTTTTCTGTTTCATGAGATCTCGAGCCGGAAAAGGGATTTCATCTAAGTTTTTGATCATAGGTCGAAAGGAATTATGATGGACCTTCCCATTCTTGCGAAAGGAAATTCCTAAAATGGATTCCAAAGGAGCGTCGTCCTCGACTGACCGGACAATATCCAGAAAAGTGGCCTCTCCTTCCCCGCGGGCAACGATATCGATGTGAACATCACTTAAAGTGCTTTCAGGAAGGCTTGTCGGATGAGCACCCCCAAAAATGATAGGGACAGATGGATTGATTTTTTTGATGAGCCGGGCCAATTCCCGGCCGTGTGTCATCATGGGCGATGTGGCAGTAATACCCACAACATCGGCCTGAGAAGCTTCAAGGACAACTTCGTCATTCGACTCAAATGCTCCTATCTTTATACTTACATCTTTATATCCGTTTGTTCGTAGATAGGCAGCTAAATACCCAAGATTAAGAGGTTCATTAACCCAGCCAGGTGCATGCTTATAGGCTTTGGGCTGAATCAATACGATATTCATATTAAAGAAATTTCTCTAAGAATTTCTCGTAACTCATTCTATTGGTTTTAATTGATAGGAATTTGCTTTTAGCCACACCCGAAAACTTGCCCCAATTCCGCTTCGCGTAACAGCACATCACCCTTTAGACATTGCTCATATTAGCATTTGAGTGCCCAGATGGCAATGAATTTTAGATAGGCAAGAATTTTGTCTCAAAACGGACATGCTCTCCCCATGCAGAGATTAAACAATCTCGCCAATAGGCAGGTTATCATAGCAGGTCTCATAGGTAAGCTCTATATAAAATAGGGGACGGTTCTATCCTTTGCGCTTCGCACAAAGGACTTCGCTAGATCAAAGTTTAATGTGCTTGTTTATTTGTCAAGCT
>JABMRO010000434.1 GCA_013202635.1 Planctomycetota bacterium | reverse complement strand
TATGACTATATACCAAATACTAATGACTAAATACCAACGACTATTCACTAACGAATATCAAATCTCTACGAAATATTACGTACGAATTTATAAGCCTTTTATGCAAAACAAACCCAATTTCAGAAATGACAAAATGAACATAAAATTAAATATGACAAGCATTTACAAGATTTCTTCCCGCTGGCGGGGTCAAAAAACAAAGCCAATTCAAACCCAATTTAAGCCAATTAAAGCCAAAACAAACCCAATTCAAACCCAATTTCCGATTATCCTTGTGTTTTTCAATTGGCTGTGTATAATCCCGTTCTCTGTAATGGTAACATAATGAAGGACATGCCTAACGGCTGAAATTTTAATGGAGATTTTACAAAATGGCAGATGCACCGAAAGCAAATGCGGTAGTAGGGCAATCAGGCGGCCCAACGGGAGTAATAAACGCCTCGCTGGTCGGAGTTATCGAAGAGGCAAAAAAACATCCGGAAATCCAGAATCTCTACGGCGCCGTTCACGCCGTAGCAGGTATGGTCAATGACGATTTTATTGATTTAAAGAAACTCTCAGCCGAAACTCTTGAAGTAGTAGCGGCCTCGCCTTCTTCGGCTATCGCAACCAGCAGGGACAAGCCTGACAAGGAATATTGTGCGAAGATTCTTGAAGTCTTTAAGAAGCGCAATATCCGGTATTTTTTCTACATCGGCGGCAACGACTCGGCCAATACCGCTCACATCCTGAATACGATGGCCGACGAGATAAACTTTGACATCCGCTCTTTTCACATCCCCAAGACGGTTGACAACGATCTGCTTGTTACCGACCACTGTCCGGGCTTCGGTACTGCGGCTAAGTTCGTGGCCTGTGCCCTGATGGGAGACGACCTGGACAACAGGGCGCTTCCGGGCGTTAAGATTGACGTGATTATGGGCAGGGACGCAGGTTTTCTCACTGCTGCCACCGTACTGGGCAAACAAAGGGATGATGACGGCCCTCATCTGGTCTATGTTCCTGAAAGGCCTGTTTCGATGGACAAGTTCCTTGCAGATGTTGATACCGTTTGTAAAAAACTCAATCGATGTGTCATTACGGTAAGCGAAGGAATCTGCGATGCCGATGGTGTTACCTGGGCCAAAAAGCTGGCAGAGCAGGCGGAAACCGACGCTCACGGAAATGTACAGCTCTCCGGTACGGGCGCTCTGGCTGACTTTTTAGCTGGACAGGTAAAAACCAATCTTGGTGTAAATCGCGTCCGTGCCGATACCTTTGGCTATCTCCAGAGGAGTTTTCCGGGCATCCAGTCTCCTGTAGATGTTGCTGAGGCCCGATGGTGTGGGCGTCATGCGGTTCAGTTTGCCATGAGCGAAGATAACGGCTCGGTGGCAATAAAACGTCTGGCCGGCGGTGCCGATTATAAAGTCGAATTATTCCGCACGGAGCTTAGTAACGTAGCTGAAAAGACCAAATCTATGCCGGATGAATTTATTAACGCCGAGGGCAATGGCGTAACCGATGCCTTTATCGAATACGCAATGCCATTGATAGGTGACTTACCAAAGACCGAATATCTCGGCGGTTACCCAAGGGTGTAGCTTTTGCCAGGCGTATCTGGAGGCACACTTTTACAAAATCATTCCTGATGTGAAAACAGGGTGGAAAAGTTCGGATAGTGCAAAATCACTTTCAGCTTTGGACCTTTTTGGTTTGCGACAAAGGGGACTTTCATCGTCCTCGTCACCGTCTGCGCCCTCGCCCTCGCCCTCGCTCTTCTGGCGCTTCCTCTATCGGGTTTTCTGTGTACTCGCCGGCGTGATTTAAGGTTATCATATAAGGATTAATCCCTGGCGGTGCAACACCCGTAACCAGGAAATCTATTGGGTCATTGTCATTTATCACCCATGAAAAATTGCCCTCTCCAGACTCACCGCTACTGAAGTAGGTACAATGAAAACCAGTTGGCAAATAACCTAATTGCGCCAGAGTTGGGGTGGGAGTGAAACCACTACCTTCTTGAGCGATATGGGTACGTAATGCGCATGCTATGCTACCCATAATCGCTTTTCCTTCTGTCCATTTGGCTGCTCCAATACGGCCTCGGATAATAGGAGTTGCCACCGAAGCAAGGATAGCAACTATGAGTATTACCATCATTAACTCTATTAGCGTAAAGCCTTTTCCACTTTTCATTTTTTGTTCCTTAAAAAGACTTGAAATAGTATTGCTAATGATTACATGTCGACTAAAATTATTAGCGACTCCATCAAATTCTTTGTGTTTTGCCGTGGCCGCACAGAAACCGCCATCAATACAATAGTGTCAACCGTTATAATTATTAAAGCTCTCTGTAGAGCCACGCCGAGCCGGTACCATAGACGCTTTGCGCTCTTAATATAGAGTAACCGACTTCTTTGTGCTGGTTTGATAGATATATCCGGGCGTATATGCTCGTTGGAAGCTGTGTTATGATTATTTTTTGATAGATTTTTGCAACTTTGCCGGGCCAGTTTCTATAAACTGTTTCCACCTTGCTCCGATAGCGTCCCTGGCCTTCATATCGTTGTGAACGTACAGCCCGTATCGAAGGCGCAAAGGTTGATTGAGTCGAATCTTTCTCAGCCCGTCAAATGTTAGGCAGGCTCCCATCCAGCCGTCGTTCCTGACGTGAAAATAGGCGGGAAAGTTCGGATTGTCCGGATGGTCGAAGAGCGTTATTCCTTCGAGTTTTTCATTTGTAACGGCCCCGGAATAGTCCACCCATTTGGCTTGTTTCCATCGGTTACCCACTCATTTT
>JABMRO010000433.1 GCA_013202635.1 Planctomycetota bacterium | reverse complement strand
TATCTGGTTCATAGGCGATGCGGCTAATGCCGCTGAGCCGATGTATGTTGTTCTAAATGGCAGCGCGGCGGTCACCCATGATAATCCTGATGCAGCACAGGCAACTCGATGGACCGAATGGAATATCGACTTGCAGGCCTTTGCAGACCAGGGCGTCAACCTTGCAAATGTAAATTCGATTACTCTTGGCCTTAGCTCTGTTACCGGCGGGACAGGTATGATGTACTTCGATGATATCCGGCTTTATCCGCCTGCACCGTAAGCTTAGAAGCTGCAATTAATATCGCAGACTCGACTTAAATAGGGGCCTGTACCAATTTGGTACAGGCCCTTTTTTCATTGGAATTTCCCGGTTCAGGGATTTTGGTTGAGGCAAACGTGTGCCGGAATCGCAACTGGTTCTGCACGCAAAACGGGGAGATATCGCTGCGCAAGTGCAAAGCCCCCGAAGAACAACAAGGCGTAGAGAGCATCGCCGGCAAGTGAGTTTCTGAAGAACGGGACTGCTGCGACATAGCAACCGGCCAGCCCCGCCAGGGTCTTCGGATATAAATTACCGACCAACCATGCTCCGAAGTTGGTAACGATGAAGAACATGACTGAGCCGGTCAAAGCCGCCCCGCCTACCATGAGCGGAGTAAGCCTGCGCCGAACCAGAAAACCTAAGCAAACAGTCACCACAAAACCTGCGTAAACAAAGGGCATGAATCCGTGAAACCAGCCGAAGTCATAAATAAAGAATCCCAGCGCAAGATCACTAAGGTACATCGCCGCCAGTGGTATCAGAAGGGCTGTCCTCTTGTTAGCGAAGTACACACCTCCAAAAAGAGCCATAGCTGCTATCGGTGTAATGTTCGGTGGATGCGGCACCAGCCGCATCGCGGCAGCAGAAAGTGTAATCCCAACAATAGTGAAAAAACGTGTGTTCAACATCTCTGTTCTCCTTTCGTTACGTTTGTGGTCACTGTCTCAAGCTCGTTTTTTGACTCGTCGATCTATGGGGATCAGGTCTGCGAAGTACCTGACATCACGCAGAACCACCTCGCCAACGCTGAGGCCGACAGGCCTTTGGAAGATTGGCCCATCATAGACATATGAATGGAACTCGCCATTCTCACCACACGGATCAATTCCATCGGGCAGATCACGGATTAAATCTGCATCGATCGGGCGTCCGGCGAACTGGCTGCCAAGCTTCTCACTGTCAACACACGTAAGATACGCCTTGAAGCCAAGGTCAATGAACGTCCGGACAATCTCAGTCGTGTCTCGGCGCCAAATCGGGAAGATTGCCTCCATCCCAACTTTTGCCAGGTTGCGCTGGCGATACTCCCGCAGGTCCTGCAGGAAGACGTCTCCGAAGGCAACGGTCAGTACATCTTTATCCTTGTATTCAAGCATTGCTTTCTTCATCACGGCCTCATAGTCTTCGAGGCTGCAATTCGCTTGAGGCAGATACAGCTTGTGCAGGCGTATGCCGAGCGCTGCGGCCTGTTGTTCCAACAACTCCACCCGAACGCCGTGGTGACTGATGCGCTCGTATTGCTTGGATACCGTCGTTAGCAGAGACACAATCTCATAGAGACCGCTTTTGAGCAACGCATGGAGTGCCATTGCGCTATCTTTGCCTCCACTCCATGAGAGTATGACTTTTTCCTTCATAGCCTTGAGTCTCTATTTCAAATCGTATGCGCTGTTATCTATCGGGTCGAACCATCCCAGCTTCATATCAACCGAATCGATGCCATAGGCATTCCTGCTCTCAAACTCTGCCAACCGGCGCCGTGCAATATGGCCGTCGGCCCAGCCAATATTTGCCAGAGTCCTGTGGCGAAAATGAATAGACGGCGACATGTAAAATTCCGTTACGGGCAGGCCGTTGCGAACGGTAAAAGGCGGCTCTACAAATGAATATTCGATTAAGAATTTTCGGTCATTCGCTATTGCCGTGTCTGCGAACATCAACGTCCGGCCCGGCGAGGCCACTTCCGACATACGCGTCGTGGAAGCATAGAAATCTTTCCAGACTTTGATGCTGTTGACACCATTCTGCCAGAGGCGGCTGCCGATGTACGTCATGTTATAGCCGTAGCCGCCACAGCCCTGCTCAAAGTTCGTACTCCAATCCTGTCCCTTCACAAAGTCAGCTTTTGCGGGACATTCTTTCACCTGTCCATCGGTCAGGTACCCTGCCAAAGGCCCTCTGAGGGGATCGAACGGGTCATCGAGAGTCTCTCGCATTCCGTGCCAGCGATGCAATCCACCATCGTCCCACAGGTCGCTTGCAGCCGGTACGTAAGCACCATCGTTCTCGGTGGCGTAGCCGATGCCCGCAAGCAGGAGCTGGCGAAGGTTCGACTTGCACGCCAGGGCGCAACCTCGGGACCGCGCTGCAGCTAACGCCGGCATCAGTATAGCCATCAGCATGGCAATGACCGAGATTACTACCAGTAACTCAGTCAAGGTAAAGGCTTTTTCTCTTGGGTAACACATAAAACCGAATCAACAATTCTCTCAATAACGCCACTGTTCTGTTTTGTGCCATTGGTCAAGGAAGACGGCCACGTCGGAAATGTCGATGACTAAGTCTTTAGGCTCTGCCAAATCACATCTGGTTATCCACTCCGGCCCGCCAAAGTGACTGTCCAGCGCCGAAATAAGCAGCTCAAAATCAGATACGTCAACTATACCGTTAAGATCGATGTCGGCACTGTAGTTTTGTTCTCTCAGAACACCTACCGCCTCTAAATCCAGGCCGCCTGAACCAAATGTAATCCAGGCATCGTAAATCGGATGATTGTTCTGATAGAAATCCCATGCGGGCCAGGTATCCGGGGCTATGTTCAACATAGCTTCATCGTTAAAATCTCCGCTGCCGGGTATGTCAACTATTCGCACGTATCTGATATCGTTCACATCGACAAGGCCTGATACGACCTTCGGGTCTTCGGTAATTTCCTGCAAATCGAAAGGCGTGCCGGTACAAATGCCATAAGCATTGGGATGCTTTCCGGCCAGATTATAAATGTTGCCATGCTCAATGGTGCCAAAGACGCCAACAGCTTCGGGTGTCAGAGAGACTGCGGGAAACCTGACAAAATCATTGCCGTTGGAAGATACTTCCACGTATCCCAACTCGGCTAATATCTGCCCCGCAATCGAGCCATTGCTCCAGTTTGCATTGGAAACAAAGCAGTTCTCGAAAACGACAAAGTCGTAGCCGTTGCCCCGACGAATCGGTTCGTCGAAATACAGAGTAATCTGACCGGGGGCCATACCCTGGCCTATTTGCTCCTGAGTCAAATCACCCAGGCTGACAATGTCGAGGTTATCTCCCGTAGCCGGTCCCAGTGCCCTGGTCGAATCAGTCCATTGCGGATCAAGTCCGGGCGCGGACTGATAGCTTACTACTTCTGTGGCCCAGCCGCGAAATATCGGGTTTATTACCGCGTTAGGATCCTGCGGGTCGGCATGCTGCCAATAGTTGTCGGGATTTATATATCCGTTTACCCCGGCTTCGGCATAGGGACGGTCATATACAGACAGTGACTGGGCCACAAGTGTGTCTATCGCAAAGTAAGCAGGGGTATTCATACCCCATTGGCCGACATCGCTGGAACTCAAGGTGAACTCAAGACTCATAACCTCCCCCAATGAAGTCAAATCAACGTGCTGCCACGTATCGAGGATGTAATCGTCGGCATTGTCCGCAAAACGATAATCGGCCAGGTAGAATTCGACCGTGCCGGTCACTTCGCCGTCAACATCCTTGCCGGTAATAGTCAGCATGAACCAATCCGGGTCGCTGCCGCTTTCACCGCCGAACTTTTTAGAGAAGGCATCGCCATGAAGCATCGAGTAGTACGCATAGTTGGTGTTTGTTGCGGACAGGCCGTCAACAATGCCGGGCGCGCTCAGCGTCACGATGGGCGGTGAGACCCAGCCGATATAAGCGACGGCATAATTGGCCGAACCACCATGACCTGAACCCGCGATGACGTTATACTGGCCCGCCAGAGCCGTTGCTGTCGTATCGGTGATGTTCGAATAAGAAAAGCCGTCCCAGGAATCCCATTCGGTATTATAGTTATTGCCAAAGTGCGCGCCGCCGCTGGTAAAACCGCCCGAACCGTCTGAGCCATTCCAGTAGGATTCAGCCGGCAGGTCAAAATCTTCTAAAGTCGCTATATCAGCATTCGCGGTACTTACTATCGCCAAAATAACAATTAAACAAACCGTATTCCAAAATTTCATCAATCTTCCCGAAGCCATATTTTCATCTCCTCTAATTCCAAAATTTAACATTTGCTCTTCAAAAATATTCCACTTCATCTCTTTTGCTTACCTTCCTTTCTTTTGGTTTGCCCTTATCGCGAGGGCGCCTAATAAAAAAACCGCCGTTCCCACGAAAGGAACGGCGGTTCATTATTACAGCTCAAACCGAATACCAGCCAACAACATCAGACCGGAATCCTGCACTTAAGTTCCTGCTCGCGAGAACATCAGGGCCGCCGTCTCAAAATCCCGCACCAACCAACTGAGCTAAAGCTCACACCTAATCAGTACCGGACAAAACAGGCTCCCCTACGAGTGTGCAACCAACTACAGGCAGGTTTTCTGACTTGCGTCTTACCTCGAGGCTCCTTCCCATCCGGAACTGATTTTCTTTTAATGGACAGTGGATAAAAATGCCCCTCGGATTTCCGATATATATCGGAACAGGCGCTACACAGCGGCGCGACCGTCACGGATTCTAACCGTGTTCCCGTTTGACTATCCCAAAGCACAGCTTCAGGACCTGCTGTCGGGTTATATTATTTTCAAAGAACGAGAGAATGCTATCACACCATTGGCGTTTGTCAAACAAAAATAATATTTTTTAGCGTTTCAGATAAAGAATAATGCCGGCCAGAATCAAGATAACAACAACACATACACAAATAGAAGTTATAAATACCCAGACAAAGCGTTTGTTCTGCCTGGATACGATGTATTTGAGGTATCTGTCGCTCGTGGAGAATGTACGGCTCATCTGCATGATACTATCGGTCTGGCCGAGCGTGCTCTGGTTAAGTTTGTCCATAGTCTGGTTGAATTTATTAAAGCTCTCAGTCATCTGGACATCCGTATCGGCCGCGGCTGCAAGCTGATGGTCGATATCAACCAGAGCATCGGTCTGCTTGGCCGTTTCATTAGGGATTTTTTCAACAGCATCCGAAAACTGCTGGTTCTTGGCCGCGGCGGATTTCAATTGCTCGATAAGCTGCTCTGTTAACTGCTTTTGGCTTTCCACGACAGAAGGAAAACTCTCAAGCAGCTTAGGTAATTGTTCGATTCGGCCTATCAATTCCTCATGCTGAGTAACCTGACGGCCCAAATGCTCGTTAATATCTCCCAATTGCTCGGCAAGTTTACCAAAGCCCTGCTGCAGTTTTTCGATTGATTCGTTTTTGTCTATCTGCGGAACCGCCTGTACGATAAGGTTATCACTTTGCTGAGCGGGCGGGCCGCCTTGAGCATCAGCGGTCTTGGCGTTTTCCGTATCCTGACTAATCAGACCTTCATCATCTACCTCCGGCCGAGAATTCCCAGAGCTAAATAATTTGTGAGCCCGCAGCCATTTATTCGTTTGAGCCCAGAGGTCTTTTATAGTCATTTTAAGTTCCTTACTCGTTTTCCAATTCTCGACACTCGCAACCAGTTAGACGATTGATTAACCACTCACAATCCCGGCAAGCATCGAGCTTCAGATTATATTAAAGGATTTTCCTGCTGGAAGTTCAAGCTTTTTTTGCTACTGTCCGGCCGAAAAACTCGGGCTCCTTGTCATCACGTCTATTTCAAAGCTCAAGGGAATAATGGAAGTTAATTCAAAAAAGGAATTATAGCATTTGATGGTGTAAACTGGGAATAAGGAGTTTGGGAATGTAAATGTTTGTTTTTGAAAGGTTGACAGATATTCGTAGTCATACGATTTGCGCTTGACAAGCGCAGCTATACCCAGAAATTCTTTCTTGACAGACTATTAGCTTATCTTGGCGCTCATTTGTTTTTTATGTCATAGGCCATTAGAACATCGCCGTGGCGAATGTAGAGTCGGCCGTCGGATATGGCCGGATGGGCCCAGTGTTTACCAGAGCCCTCAGTAATCCGGAAAGAACTGACTATTTCAAAATCCTTCGGAGAAGCCTTGACCAGAGCCACATCGCCGGTATTTTCATCGTAGCAGTACAGCATACCATCGGCGTAGATAATCGAGCCTTTGTTTCCGTTCCATTTAGCTTCATACATAACTTCTCCAGTATCCCAATCAAGGCAGACCCAATCGCCTCTGGCATTGCTGGTCCAGTTGGCACCATAGAGATAGCCATCGACCAGGACGACACCGCCGTGGTGAACATCAAGAGTTGCATCCTCCCACTTTTTGCTTATTTTTGTTCCGTCTGCAGAAAGCCGGTACTTTACCCCGCCTATCTCATAGCCAGCGGTAATGTAAATATAACCATCGTAGTACAAAGGAGTGACAGGATGATTGTGTCTCCCTATACCTTCGTTAATCCTATCCTTCCATAATACTTTTCCGGTTTTGATATCGAGACCAACCACTGACCTTTCCAGCATGGTGACAATCAGCTCAGTGCCGCCTGTTTCGATCAGAGCCGGCGAACAATAAGAGGACTTTTCACTCAAGCCTTTGCTGGTCCATACGCTCTGGCCTGTCATTTTATCAAGGGCTACCACGCTGGCGTCTTTGCCGCCCGGAGTACAGATTGCGTTGGGGCCGACAATCAGCACAGACCCGGCAATACCCCACATAATATTTTTCCCCTGGAACTTTTTCAAAGTATCCACAGCCCATTTTTCTTCACCGGTTTTGGCGTCGAAGCAAGCCATTATCCCCATGCCGCTGAATACATAAACACGGCCATTGTCAACCGTTGGTATGGTGCGGGTGCCTCGGTGCGACCTTTGCCACTCAGGGCCGTAGGATACTTTCCACTGTAATTTGCCGTTGAGGTCATAAGCAAAAAGGAACCCCTCACTGCCAAACATGCCGGTTGTGTAGATGAACCCGTCAACTACAGCAACCGAAGAAAAGCCAATTCCCAGTCCTTCGACCGACCATATAAGTTTCGGGCCGC
>JABMRO010000432.1 GCA_013202635.1 Planctomycetota bacterium | reverse complement strand
TGGGGTCAACAGTATCACGGCGTGGTTGACTCAAGCCTCCGACAGTGCCAAATCGGGCCGGGACAATACGGTCTCCGTGATAATCAATTGATTAGTTGCTGTTTTTTTTGACGGCCAGCTTTCAAGAATCAATTGTATTACCCGATGGTGTAATTGGCAACACATGGCCTTTTGGTGGCCATATTCCAGGTTCGAGTCCTGGTCGGGTAGCTTTTGAAATTGACTATTTATTATTGACTATTGAATATTAAAAAATAGACGACAGGTTTTATTGCTTGTAACGACGAACAAGACCAAAGACGCAAGACACAAGACTAAAGACCAAATTAAAGTCTGGAGTCTTAATAGGTTTTTTTATGGCTGAAAGAGTAGCGATAATTTTAGCGGCAGGTGTAAGCAAGAGGATGAACACCCGCATAGCAAAAGTGCTGCACGAAGTATGTGGACGGCCTATGCTGGCATACGTGCTCGATGCCTGTCGTAAAGCCGGAATTTCGAAGATGTATGTCGTTGTCGGCTTCTCATCCGAGCAAGTGAAAGCGCGATTCTCAGAGGCCGAGGATGTTGTATGGGTGCAGCAGGACAAACCTTTGGGGACAGGTCATGCGGCCTTGTGCTGCAAGGAACATCTAAAGGATTTTGATGGTGAGACGCTGATACTTTGCGGCGACGGGCCTTTGATAAGAGCTAAAACATTAAAGAAGCTTATTGAAAAGCATGAGTCGGGTCAGTCGGCGGCAACATTAGCAACAGCACTCCTGGATAAGCCGAGGGGATACGGGCGAATAATACGTGATAAGTACGGCAATATTCAGGGTATCATAGAAGACAGCGACTGCACAGAAGCACAATTAGCCATCAAAGAAACAAATCCGAGCAATTACCTTTTCAACAATAAGGTCCTTTTTGAAGCCCTGGAGAATGTTAAACCTGACAATGTCAAAAATGAATATTATCTGACTGATGCGGTCTCCGGTATCATTGGAACCGGTCATAAGGTCGAAGCGATTACGGCGGTTTCTCCCGAGGAGGCAGTGGGTATCAACAGCAGAGAACAGCTTAGTGCAGCGAGTAAGATTATGCAGCGTCGGATTCAGCGAGAGCTAATGGAAAGCGGCGTAACGATAGTTGACCCTGATAATACGTGGATTGACGCACGAGCGGAAATCGGACAGGACACGGTTATCGAGCCGTTTACGTATATTCACGGCGAGGTCAAAATCGGCAGGGACTGTCGAATCGGGCCGTTCGCCTATCTGAGGCATGGAACGGTTTTGAAAAATGACGTAGTGTTAGGTGTTTATACGGAACTTAAAAATACGACCCTGTCTGATAGTGTCCGAGTTCGACATCACAGCTATCTGGGTGACGCTACCGTTGGGGAAAAAGTTAATGTTGGGGCCGGGACGATAACGGCTAATTTCGACGGACAAAAGGTCTGCCAGACACATATAGGTGATAATTGCTATATCGGTTCCGGTGCAGTGCTTATAGCACCACTTGAGATAAAAGACGACTCGCATATAAATGCGGGAACAGTGGTTTCGCAAGAAAGTGTAAACGAATTGGGTGGAAAGGCTTTGAGAGATGTTTCTAAGTGATAACCTGAAGATATTTTCCGGTAGTAGTAATCCTACGTTGGCAAGTGATGTTTGCAAATACCTGGGGATTCCACTTGGCGGCGCACATATAGAAAGGTTTCCGGACGGAGAAAAAGCCATCCGGGTCGAAGACGATGTTCGCGGCCGAGACTGCTTTGTTGTGCAGTCAACGTGTAAGCCGGTTGATGAGCATTTAGTGGAGCTTTTAATTTATTTAGATTGTTTGCGAAGAGCCAGCGCCAGCCGTATCACTGTGGTTATTCCATATTTCGGGTATGCCCGGCAGGACAGGAAAGACGAAGGACGTGTACCCATTACAGCAAAACTCGTGGCTAATCTTATAACGACCGCCGGAGCCAGCAGAGTATTGGCGATAGACCTGCATGCCAATCAGTTGCAGGGCTTTTTTGACATACCGGTCGATCATCTGACGGGCGAGCTTGTATTGAATAAGTATTTCAGGGACAAGAAGATTAATAACCTGACGGTGGTTTCACCGGACGTTGGCAATATGAAGATGGCATCCAGATATGCGTCGAACCTTGGGGGAGAGCTGGCGATTGTGCATAAAAAACGAGTCAACGGCCGTGAAGTGGAGGCCAATGAGATTATAGGTGAGGTCGAAGGCAAAAATATCCTGATGTGTGATGATATTATTGCCACAGCAGGGACAATGTGCAGTGCCGCGAGTCTGCTTAAAGAACGCGGAGCTGGAAAAATATATGTCAGTGCCACGCACGGTGTTTTTGCATCGCCGGCATTTGAACGGCTGGAGCAGGCACCGATTGACGAAGTAGTAATCACAAATACAATACCGTTAAATGAACGGGCAAAAGAGGTTGAAAGTATCAAGGTATTAAGCGTAGCATCCATGTTAGGTGAGGCGATAAAGAGAATTCACAGGAACGAATCAATAAGTAACTTGTTTAACAATATTTGAACGGGATACGTGACAAGGTCTCCCATTTTGCGAAAAGTTGCCGTCAATGGGACCCATTTGAGGTGAGAAGATTATGGCAAAAACAGTGCTTTTGAAAGCAGAAATTCGAGAACGGACCGGCTCAAAAGCTGTCCGAAAGGTACGCAGGGAAGGCAGGATACCTGCTATTGTGTACGGTCATAAGCAGACACCGGTGGCCATTTCGTTGGATGCACACAGCTTCGTGGAAGGGCTGCATCACGGACGTCGGCTGATGGATGTGCAAATCGACAAAAAGAAAGGAAAGATGATAGTCAAAGACCTGCAATATGATTATTTAGGTAAGAACATAATTCATGCGGATCTGATGCGGGTTGACATTACCGAAGCGATTAAAGTGACCGTTCCAATTGAGCTTAAAGGCGCAGTGACCGCCAAGGGCACACACGAAGGCGGTATCATTGAAGAACATGCAGACCATCTGGAGATTGAATGCAGGGTAGCTGACATCCCGGAGAATATCGTCGTATTGGTGAAAGACATTGGAGTTGGCGATTCGTTACATGCCAGTGATATTACGCTTCCCGAAGGTATGAAACTGCTCAGTTCGCCTGAGACGCTCCTTGTCACGTGCCAATTAGTTGCCGCCGCCAAGACGACTGAGCAGGTCGAAGAGGAAATGCCGGCTGCTCCTGAGGTTATTACCGAGGCCAAAAAACCTGAAGAAGAGGATAATAAAGTTTCCGAAGGGAAAAAATAACGAGGCAGTTTGGGCACAAGTGAACTATGGGCGATATGAAAATTGTCGTCGGCCTGGGTAACCCGGGCGATGAGTATGCCAATACGCGACACAACATGGGATTTAAGGTAATTGATTCGCTGGCCGAGGCGTTAGGGATAGAAGTAAGAAAAAGAAAATTCGGCGCCCGTTTCGGGTCGGGCGAATTTGCAGATAAGAAGTTAATATTGTTAAAGC
>JABMRO010000431.1 GCA_013202635.1 Planctomycetota bacterium | reverse complement strand
GACCTGACCAAGGACAAGCTCGCGCTGCAGCGGCTCAAGGAAGCCAGCGAAAAGGCCAAGATCGAGCTGTCGTCGTCGGCGGCGACCGAGGTCAACCTGCCGTTCATCACGGCGGACGCGACCGGCCCCAAGCATCTCGTCAAGTCGATCACCCGCACCGACCTCGAAAAGCTGGTCGAGACACTTAGAAGCAGGGTCATAGATTACGCTGTCAGTGTGGAGATTCCGCTGGTTCAAGATAAGTACATATACATTCTGATATTTTTGGGTATTCTTATGTTGGAATGGACGATGCGGCGCAAGATGAATCTGTTTTAATCTAAAGGTACTGGATAATTAAGCAGTGAACAAAGCTGAAAAAAGAGCAGAAAAAATGAGGCTATATGTGAAAAGGTATAATATTGAGTTTTGGTTATGCGTTTTTTGCCTTTTAGTCTGGCGAGGCAATTTGGTGTGTGGTGCTTCGGGTGAAACTCTTTTTGGCGAAACTGTAGAGGACAAAAGTACGAGTAGAACTGCGGCGGTATATTTTTCCGATGGTAAGGTCCTTACCGGCAAGATTTCGCTGACGCCGGGCCGCAGTTTTAAGCTGAATATACCGAGAGGAGGCACGCTTAAAACTAAAGATATGGTAACCGGCGAAGATGTACAATACGGCAAGGTCAGAAATTTTACTTTTGAGCCGGTACGGGAGATTCGCTTTTATCCTGAAAAGGAGGAGATGCGCCGCAGTTGGAAGTTCATTGAAACGACCAAGTACAACGAAAAGACGGGTGAGGCGGATTACTCACCTGCCGCAAAGGAATATTCGGGCAGGCCTTATCCGTTGCGATATCTTGCTGCTACGGTGATTTTCAACAGTGACGAATCTCTGCAGGGACATCTGTATACCGCGACAGTATATCTTAAGACCAAAGAGAAAACGCACAGGCTGGTTTTACGGAGTAAACAGCGAGGAAAAGAGGGGGCATCTCTGGATGAATTAGTTTATGTCAGCAGAATAAAACTTTTAGACAAAGGTAAAAATATTGCGGCTAAAGTTAATGTAAAGTTTAGTGATATGCGTTTTGGTCCGGAAGATACAGTGCAGGCAGTAACAAAGGAATCTCTAACGCCGATACCAACAACAATGACCGAAAACGATGATACCTGTGTGGTCGAGTCTGCGTTTGGTGAGGAATTTTATTTAGCTGCCAGAAAGGACGGAAAATACATTGTTGGCTGGCCGAAGGAACAGGACAAAAAGTTATTTGCAATTGCACAGGACCATATAAAAAGACAAAGAGATTTTTATAATGAGAAGAAACTTTTAGGTGTGCTGGAGATTAAAGGCGGGAATGAGGTGCTAACTTTAGTGAATTTGCGACGCAAGGTTGCGTCGACTCATTTTGGCGATATAGGTGGGGAGTGGGACAGAGAATTGGGGGGAGTGGTTGAGCCCTGGCGGTTGAGTATCTGGCGATGGAAATATGATAGAATAAATAAGGAACTTATACTGTCTTCGCGTGGAACATTTTTCCGCGTTATACTGCTGCCGGAGAATCCAACGCCGGAAGTTGTAATTTCAGAAAAGCTTTGGGAATTGAAGCAGAAGGGCGATACTGTTATTGTAGGTCAAAGCCCTAAAATTAAACCATAGAGGAAGAAAGTTATGGATTTTGTAGATGATCAACAGACCGACCTGGTTCGAGAGACCATAGCCAGAGGCCGTCGGATAATGATGGCAAACCGGTTTGTTTTAGGAGGATTGGTGTGGGGGACGGTCTGCTTTGGTGTATGGCTTGTGCTTTGTTTTATGGACAACCTTTTGCATTTTCCGCCCGGATTACGTCTGGCGATTGTTTTAGGCTGGGTGGGTTTGATTATATACGAATTCTGGAAGAATATACTGACACCGATATTACAGCTTGAAGGGCTTGAGGGAACGGCATTACTTCTGGAGCGCGAACATAATGTGCCGGAAAACATGCTGATTAATGCCCTTTGTTTTGAGAGCCGCGAATTTAGTTCTGGAGAGAAACCATTTGCCGAGCGAACAATAGGGACTGCCATTTCCTTAATGTCAACAGCAGACCTGAAAAAACTGTGGGACAAGGCGAGAATACGAAAATGGCTGATAGCGTTTTTGATTATTATGCTTTTGTGGATGATATATGGAATCGGTCAAAGCCGTTATGTGGTTAACGCCTTTGCGAGGTTCATGCGACCTTTGTCTGATGTGCCTCCGGCAGGTTCGGTGGTACTGAGAGTTACGCCGGACAGGGACGTAACAATTGCAGAGGCTGATGATTTGATTGTGTCGGTTGAAGTTAAAGGCAGGGGAGGTAACGGAGAGTTGCGGAGTTATCCGGAGATTGTCTGGATGGATGGTGTGGACTCTATAAGTACTGAAAAGGACAAAGGTAAAAGTGCAACCATGCAGGCGGTGGCGGGTAACAGCAAGGGAGTGTTCAACTATACTTTTTCGGCGGTTGACAGGCCGTTTGCTTTTAGGGTGTTCGCGGCGGATACTTACAGCTCCTGTATAAAGGTAATGGTCAATACGGTGCCGAGGGTAAAAGAATCCCAGTTTCATGTTTCACCTCCTGCTTATACCGGCCTGGGACAGGTCAGCAGTATAGGCCCGCCGGAGACACTCTCGGGAGTGGCCGATTCGCAGGTAGTTGTGGATGTGAAGCTGGACAAGCAGGCTGAAGGATTGTGGTGGAAGACATCGGATAAAACGATTGAGTTTAAAAATATTGATAGCGTATGGCGTGCGGAAACGCAGTTAAAAAGGGCCGGTTCCTACCAGCTTGAGGTCAAAGGGCCGGAAAGTGACAGGCGTATTACAATCGCTTCGGGAGCTATTCTGCTGCAACAAGACAGTGTGCCGGAAGTTGAATTTGTGGATACCGAGCAAAATCTTACGGTAACTCCGGGAGAAAGGCTGAAGTTTAACGTACAAGCCAGTGACGATTTTGGAATCGGCCAGATATATGTCACCCTTGGGCAGATGCGGGCGAACAGCCCGGTGGAAACAATAAAAGAGTGGAAATACGAAGGGCCGCCGGGAAGAAAGGAGCAGGTGGCTGAAAGTCTTCGCCTGTCGGTTGATGCCGGCGTGTTCAAGCCGGGTTCGGCCTATGTTCTGCAGGCATTCTGTGAGGATTTCAGCCCAATGAAGCACCTGGGTCAATCGCAGCCGGTAACAATTCAGGTCAAGTCATTAGACGAGCTGACGATTTCGGCTGATGATCCACAGGGTTCAGCTTTTGCGGCGCTGAACAAGGCTATTGAGGCCCAGCAAACGGCCTTAGGTGTGACTGAAAATGTGTTGACGAATCTGGATGATGTAATTGATAAAAGCAGGAAAGAAGCGGAAAACATCGAGAGCCTGCAGAGGCATCAAGGCGAATTGAACAAAAAGCAGAAACTTGTCGGTGATTTTATGACTGAGGCCTGGAATGTATCATCACTTCCGCGGCCGAGGTTTGTGAATAAACTTGCTGAATTCAGAGATGGTGAGCATTCCCGGATAATGGAGAAAATAGGAGCGATTATTGAAGCCGAGTCAAAGACTAAAGCCGTCCGGTTGGCTGATAAGTCCGATGTTTCTCGTTCACTTGGTTCAGTGGAAAAACTTCAATCCTATCTGCTCGAACAGCTCATTGCGCTTAAAGGCTTAGTTGCCAAACAGAGCCAGGCAGAAACAGAAAAGGCGGCGGCGGAAATTTTAGGAGAAAGTATCGAGTCACTTGATACGAGTGTAGAAGAATCGCTCAAAGAAATGACTAAAGAACTGGATGATTTCATCAAGAAACAAAAGCAGATAATGCAGGAAAGAGAAATGATTATGGATAAGCCGCCGGAAGATTTCAGCTCGGAGGATGAGGAGAAGCTGGAAGAGCTTGCGATGGACCAATCCAAACTGGCGGAGGTTTTGTCGGATGTAGTGAACGATTTTACAAATCTGGACCTGCTGGATTTCGGAGACGACGCAATGGTTGAGTCGATGAAAAGTCTCTATGAGGAAGCCGACAAGCTTGCCGAACAAGCCATGGAAGCGGCAGATATGCGTCAAGAACGGGTGGACGCCCATCGGCTGGAAACCGAAGAGGTGGAGATGGCCGAGGAGCTGATGATAAACTGTGAGGCGACGCTTGGTTTTTATGACAACATACAATTTATCGCGGAAATTCCCGAGGATGAGCAGTTGTTTGCGCCTTTAGCAGAGTTGCCATCGGAACTCGAAGATCTTTTGTCTGATTTGATTACGACGGAAGAAGAGATGCGGCCGGAGGTGGAAGATATCGGCAGCTATCTTAATTCTCTGGACCATACGGCCGGGCCGGTTTCAGACGGTACTATAAGCAGCACCAGTGCCAAGGGCAAAACCGGCGACCAGAAGCCGGAGGATAATGTCATTCAGGGTCGCAGTGGAGCCGGACGTACCGGTATGTCCGACGGCCAGTTGGTAGAGCCGGTAGCCAAGGCACTGTCTGATAATGAGTACGGTCTGCGGGAACGAGCATCAAACACACCTCTGGAAAGCGGACAGGTCAAGGATGAGGACACGAAGGCCCAAACGGGAGGAACAGGGCTTGGCAAGGGCAGCGACAGCACCTCTATGTTTGGGGTAGGGGGTAAACTGCCTCCGAGTGTATTGGATAAGATGAAAACTACAGAGGAAAAGCAACTCAATATCCGTCAGTCGACGGAGGAGCTTGTGCTCAAGCTCGAAAGCCACAATCTGCCTACAATGGAACTTAAACAGTCTATTCAAGCGATGGAAGGAGTGGAAGAGTCTATAAATACTCGCAGCGGGGTGGGCATCCGAGGAGCTTACGATGAAGTTGTCAGCTCGCTGAAGAAATCACACAGGGCATTAGGCAGACAAATCGCGCTGCAATATAGCGGTGATAAAGCGACGGACAGGAAGCTGAATGATATACTTTCCCGGGAACAACAGAATCGTTTTAAGGGTTATGAGCATATGATAAGCGCCTATTTCGAGGCGCTGGCACAGGGCAAAGATAAAGGACAGAATACCGAAAAATAATAAAGAGACATTTTTGGATGTAGTTACAATATGTTGAAAGTAGTGTTGTCAAAAGGACGGATAATATGGTTGCTGTGTGCGGCGGCGATAGTGTTGCTTGTATGCGATATCGGCCTGTCCTCTCAAAATGGAAGGTCAGTTCCGTGGCATCTTGATGATGCGGCATTTCGAATTCGCATTGAAAAAGACCCCGCTTACTCGCAGGCACCCGATGTTCACCTGTCTGATTCGAGAAAATCAAAAGGCAAGAGACAATGGAATGGCTCATACTACAGACTCAATGGAAAAGTCTATAAAAAAGGTATTACTATGTCCTGCCCCGGGAAGGCTACTTACAAACACCAGAAGGAGCATAGGCGTTTTGTAGCATTGGCCGGGCTTAGTGACAGGGCTGATCCTAATATGTCTGTCAAGCTTGAGGTTTATGCTGACAAAAGGAGAATATACAAATCCGAGCCGATAACCAGGTATATGCTGCCGATTGAAATTAATGTTGGTCTTCCATCGACAGCCAAGGAAATCAAATTGGCAACAACCGGTTCCGATATGAAAGGCAAGCGGCGGGTAAGCCTGGTTGACGCAGGTTTTCTTTTGAGAGGGGAAAATCCGGAGGTCTCTTATGCGAAGCTCTATATGCCCGGATATGATGCGAGGAATTACGAATCGGTCGTTTTTACCTCTATAGGCCAGCAGGTCCCCAGCCGGATTTTTCAGGCTCAGCAGGATGAGCCGATGGAAATACTTTTCGACAATTCCCGCGGCAGTACAATCTATTTCGTTTATCTTGTGCCGAAAGATAAATATAAACCTGCACCCTCTGAGTGGGAACCAAAAGCGGGTGTGACTTTAGAGACAAGATATACAACGAAAAATTATTCTGAGTGTAAGGAACTGTCAGGGTTATTGAAGGTGTGGAATAATACCGCCAAGCCTGTGGACAGGAGCCTGGTTGATAATGTTCACCATTCGTATCCGATTCATTATTTATCAGATTTGAAAGGTAACAAACCTCGCCTGGCACTATATCGGTATGAGGGTTTCTTCCGGATTGAGAAAGCCGGTCAGTATATCTTCGCCACGGCCTCGAATTGGGCGTCGCATCTGCTCGTCGATGGTAAACTTGTGATAAGCTGGCCCGGGGAGCATAACTACAGGTCCGGCATCAAGGGGCAAAAACAGGGCAAGGTTTCTCTGAAAACGGGTGTACATAAGCTGGAATATCTGAACTACAGTC
This sequence comes from Planctomycetota bacterium, assembly GCA_013202635.1. Classification (GTDB taxonomy): domain Bacteria; phylum Planctomycetota; class Phycisphaerae; order Sedimentisphaerales; family Anaerobacaceae; genus NIOZ-UU13. Next base: position 5,845 of record JABMRO010000431.1, on the reverse strand, counting down.
CGTGGGGCAAAATGTTTACACTGGCCGCATGGCAAAAGCCAAAGGAAAAATTAGGTCTTATGGCCAGAGATGATTTCCTGCCTATTGAACGCTTTGTGGCTACTGCGATTGGATATAAAGACCTGACTAAAGATGGCGGCAGCTTTAAATGGCAGGCAATTGATGATTGGCGGCTGGACCAGGGCAAAGAGGCTATGGTTCGGATGCGTTTTGATGTGATGAAAGCAAAGCAGGATGGTTATTATTCATACAGGTGGAAATTCGACGATAGGAAAATCGAGGCCGGCGAAAGTATCGAGCATGTTTTTTTACGACCTCAGATGCGCACGGTAATACTTGAAGTGCTCAAAGGCGAAAAAATAGTTGCAGAAGTTAAACAGGAAATCAATGTTCATATTATATCGGATAAAATCCAGCTTGAGCCGGGGAGCGAACAGGCCTTTGAAAAAGCTATATCCGAAAGTGACTTTAACAAGTTGCCAATAGGTGATATTGTCAATTTGTATGCCTTTGCAGACGGTCTTGATCGCCAACTATGGAGGCAACGGGCGGTGGCGGCTTTGATGAAGAGAATGGATGAGCTTGTGTCGGATACGCAGCATTGGAATTTCTGCCTTGGGTTGGGTCAGTACCTGCGTTCGGCTCCCGTCAGGAAATATGAACAGGCGTTGACGCTTTTCAGTCGTCTTTCGGAAAAATCAGCAGGTAATACATTGGTTTATCAGAGTGCGGCGGTTTCTCAGGCTGAACTGTTGGTACAGTGTTTCGGAAAGACTCAGGAGGCGTTGAATATTCTAAACCAGCTCGAAAAGAGGAAAAAATTAGACAACAAAATAATTACTCGTTTCAGGATAACCCAGGCTGAAGCTCTGATTGCTCTGGAGCAGGTTGAACAGGCAAGGGGCATACTTCAAAATCTTCGAGCAGCCAATAGTAGCAAACAGCAGGTCAAAGATGTTGGATTGCTGCGGCATGCAAGGCAGTTGGCGGATAACGCTGATGACCCGGAGCAGCTTGATTACGCGATGGAGAATATCGAAAAAATAATTGCTGATGACCCTCTCAAGTTACTGATGCCGAGTTTGAACCTGATAAAGCTGGATGTGCACCTGGCGAGGAAAGAATATTTAATCGCTTTTTATTTAGCTGAACGGCTGAATAAGCTCGAATTAAGTAACTACTATCGGTCACAGATGCTCGTCCGACAGATAAAAGCACTCTGCGGCATCGAGGCCGTAGAGCAGGCCAAGGTGATTTACGATACCATGATGTCAAACTATCCCTACAGCCCGGCTGTGGCGGAGGCCAAGAAGGCCATTGTTGAGACTGTCGTTGCAGGGCAAAAACGATAGCCAGTACCCAAACCATTTCAAGTTTGCAACTCGTGCTACGTAGCGAGCTACTTCGCAGAGTAGCAACCGACTCTACAGTGTCCAGGGCTTTCTATATTCATAGTGCAGGAGCTTATTAGCGCGTCTATTATTGATGGCACGTTCTCTGTTCGGGTCCCATTCGATTCGAGACTTTGTGGCCAGAGCGATATTTGCCAGGTGAGCAAAGGTTGTTGAGCGGTGGCCTGTTTCCATGTCACAATTGGTTTGCTTGCGGGTCTTCATACAATCAAGGAAGTTTCGAATGTGCTGGACAGTAGGGTCGCCATCTATTCGTTTGCCTTCGAACGGTTTGATATCTGAGCCGCTATCCTGAAATTGTCCTGCTCTTGAAGGGATGATTTTATAGCCGGCTTCTCCACTTGTGCCGGCGTAGAGATTTCCGAGTGTCCCCCGGAATTCAACCTCTCCTTCTATTAAGGCCAGACCTCCGTTAGCTTCGTATTGACCGAAAATGAGCAGTGAGCCCGAGGGCATCTCAAAAATCACCTCCATCGTATCAGGAATTGTCCGGTCGTCATCAAGGGCGAACCTTCCACCATGAGCGGATATCGAGACAGGTGCCTGCTCTGACAACATCCATCGCATCGCGTCACAATAGTGCACGCCCCAGTTGGCCATTTGAGAGGAATAAAGCTGTAACCAGCGGAACTTGTATAAAGAGATATTGTTTTTGTAAGGGCGTTTTGGCCGGGGACCAAGCCACATATCCCAATCCAGACCTTCCGGTGGGGCCGTATCTGGAAATTTACCAATACCATTTGGAAACATATTACTTATCCGGTAGGCCCTGGCTATAGTTACCTTGCCGATTTTGCCTGACTGAATGTTTCCGGCGATTTGCATGTATGATTTGGAGGAGCGTCTGTGGAGGCCGACCTGGATTACTCTGTTATACCGCTTTGCAGCTTCAACCATCTTTCGACCTTCAAATATTGTTATCGAAAGCGGTTTTTCGACATACACATCTTTGCCGGCCTGACATGCCATTATAGTCTGAACAGCGTGCCAGTGGTCGGGTGTGGCAACAACCACGGCATCTATGTCTTTGCGGTCGAGCAGGCGGCGGAAATCCTTGTATCTTGCGACGTTGCGGTTCAGTTTTTCAGTCATCTTCGGGACCCTGCCGCCTAAAGAATCTCTGAGCTTTTTGTCAACTTTCGAATAATCTCTGGCAAGGTACGGCTCATAAACATCGCAAAGGGCGGCGACTTCAATATCATCCTGTTTTAAGAAGCCGTTCAGAAGCTGTGTGCCACGGTTACCGATGCCAATAAAACCCACACGAATTTTTTCATTGGCGCCGCGTGCCGTTTTTATCAGAGGAACACCTATGGCATTTAAGCCTAATGTGACCGAAGCCGCCGCGACGGTCGAGTTTTTCAGGAATTTTCGTCTTGTAGTTTTTTGCCTGTTTTCGTTCATTTTGTTATCTCCAAAAGTCTTTAGTATTTGCCATCGAATAAGAGTTGACGGAATGTCAGCGATTATGCTTTACTTTTTCTTGCCAATCTTCGAGCAACAATTTTAATTTTCGTACGTCTTTTTCTCTCTCGCTCAAGAGGTTATTTTTTTCAGCGGGGTCTTTTTCGAGGTCGAAAAGATATTCTCTTATGTCATTGCCATCGCGTAGCCGGATATATTTCATAGAACCGTCCCGGACAGCTTTTCTTGTTCGTTCTCCTCTTTGAGCACGCCAAAAAAGTGTGCGTTTTTGAATTGGCTGCTTAGTTTCTATCACTCGTAAAATATCTATACCGTCAAATGGGCGGTTCTTAGGTGGTTTGGTACCAGCGGCTCTGACAATAGATCGTGAAAAATCCAAAGTTATACAAGGCTGATTCGATATCGTACCCTCAAAGAGCACGCTTGGCCATTTTACGATGCACGGAACTCTTATACCGCCTTCGAAAAGATTTCCTTTATAACCGGAGTAAGGTGAGTTATTGCCTTTGTTGTTGGCGCCGTTATCACTCATAAAGATAACGAGCGTATTGTCCGCTACGTTTTTATCCTGTAATGCCCTTAATATTTTCCCGATACCCTCATCCATCTGTTCAACCATTTCAGTGTATATTTCTCTGGAGCCTTTGCTGTAGTCGGCTTGTGCAACGGGTTTGTCCTTCTTGTCATTAGGTCCCTGGTAAGGAGTGTGTGGTGAGGTATATGGTACATAGAGGAAAAAAGGGCTGCTCGGCTGGCGTTGAATAAATTTGACTGCCTCTTCGGTGATAAGGTCCGTAAGGTAACCTTCACGCTTTATAGTCCTGTCATTTTGGTAAAGAGCCGGCTGGCCGGTGTATTCGCAGTGGTGGAAATAATCGACTGCTCCGCCGACCGGGCCGAACCAGTAATCGAAACCATGCCTTAGAGGAAAGAATTTCCGCTCATATCCAAGGTGCCATTTACCGCAGATTGCTGTTGCGTAACCGGCATTTTTTAGCATTCGGGCGATGGTTGTCTGTTCAGCGGGAAGGCCCATATCGTTTGTTTGGCGTAACCGGATGGCATCATCGTAACGGCCGACGTTGCCGATACCAAGGGCGCATTCGAGACCTCCAACACGATGTTGATAACGGCCTGTCAGCAGGGCGGTCCTGGTTGGTGTGCATTCGGGGGCGTTGGCATAGAAGGTTGTAAATCTGACGCCTTCGGCTGCCAGGCTATCAATGGCCGGGGTTCGAATGTCAGTGCAGCCGTAACTTCCGACATCTCCATATCCCAAGTCGTCGGCCATAATAAGAATAATATTAGGAACTTGTGTATTCGGGGAAGCGCCAAAATGACATCCGTGGCAAACAGCACCCAGAGCAGTAAGCCCGGCGGTTTGAGCCAGAAACTGACGCCTTGTAATTGGCTTTGCCATAATAATATTCCTTTAAAGGGTAGAGTATGAAGATGTCCTTTGATTCTTATTGTAGGGTTATCTACGACAATCGAAAAGGTAAATTTTTGGCTCTTCTGCAATAAAATTCGTGAATGTTGGTTGTTTTTCGGGTATTTTGTTATCTTATCGTTTTTCAAATTACATTTATTTTAACTATATCATAGAGGATTAAATTGAAGGCTTTAATTCACACTAAACCATATTGTTTTGAATATTCAGACTTTCCCGATCCTGCGGCGGGCGATGATGAAGTGCTGATTCGCGTCAAGGCGTGTGGGATTTGTGGTTCGGATGTTCATGGCTTTACGGGTAAGACGGGCAGAAGAATTCCTCCTTTGATTATGGGCCATGAGGCAGCTGGCGTCGTTGAAGATGCAGGTAAGAATGTGAATGGTTTTGAAAAGGGCGACAGGGTTTGCTTTGATTCGACAGTATATTGCAATAAATGTCAACCGTGCCTGAATGGTTTATATAATCGCTGTGACAAACGACAGGTTTTAGGGGTTTCCACGCCGGAATTTAAGAGACACGGTGCATTTGCTGAATATGTAGCTGTGCCGTGGTGGATTGTATCAAAGATTCCGGACAATATGTCATTTATTCAGGCGGCTCTTTTGGAGCCTGCGTCAATAGGTACGCACGCCAGCAACAGGGCACCTATATCGGCAGATGATACGGTTGTGGTTATTGGAGGCGGGACAATAGGTCTTTTTATTCTGCAGGCAGCCCGGCTAAGAGGTGCGGCCAAGGTCATTGTGGTCGATATTAATGAATTTAGGCTTGATTTGGCAAGTAAGCTGGGAGCGGATAAGGTCATAAATCCTTTGAAGTACGATCTGAGAGAAACAATTTTCAAAGAAACACAAGACAAGGGGGCGGATGTTACTTTAGAGGCCGTTGGGTATGCTCAGACTTTCCGGGATGGTGTTTCGGTGACAAAAACCGGTGGATATCTTGTTGCTGTTGGTAATCTGGAAAAAGCCACTGAATTCAATTTGCAGGAATTAGTTGCAAGAGAGCTGACTTTCACAGGGTCTTATGCCAGTTCGGGTGAATTTCGTGATTGTATAGAACTTGTAGCTTCGGGTAAGATTAATGTTGAGCCGTTAATCAGCGATGTTTTACCTTTAGAAGACGGGCCAGGAGCTTTTGAGCGTTTGCATAAGGCCGAGGAAAATTTACTGAAAATTGTGTTAGAACCATAAAGTTCGAGGATTTAAAGATGCAGGACCTTTTTAATCTTTCCGGCAAGGTGGCGATTGTGACCGGTACCAGTCGTGGTTTGGGACAGTATTTTGCCAGGGCGCTTGCCAAAGCCGGCGCTGATTTGGTTATTACCAGCAGGGAATTGTCAAGACTGACCGAATTCAAGCAGGAAATAGAATCTTTGGGTAGAAAGGCGTTAGCTGTTCAGTTGGATGTGCTCTCGCAAAGTGATATTGATAATATGGTTCAGGCGACCATAAAAGAATATGGAAAAATTGATATTCTGGTCAACAACGCCGGCTTGAATATCCGAAAACCAAGCACCGAAGTTACACAGCAGGATTGGGACACTGTGTTGAAT
>JABMRO010000430.1 GCA_013202635.1 Planctomycetota bacterium | reverse complement strand
TCTTATATCCGCGGTTTATTGGCGCAGAATCATCTTGCCAGAAACATTGCCAGAATCTCGCCCATTTCGATATATGAGAATGTGATGTCAACTTTTGCAGGATCGGATTTGGGGAGCATTCAGGATTTTATGGATAATGCCAGAGCATACAGAAACGAGACGATGGAGCATATCCGTTCTAAAACCAACAACTTCTCGACCTCTTATTTCACCGTTTGCTCAGAGCAGGAAGCTATTGTTTACGATGAACAACAAGAAGCAAGAAAACTGGCTAAAACTGAAAGCGAAAGGAAACAGGCATTTGATGTTCTTATGCAATTTTATAAAGAAACGCAAAAGAAACGGGCACCACTTGACCTGGAAGATTTTCCCCGATTTACTTATCGACCGAATCTCGCAGGGAGTTTCAAAAGAGCAATCCCCGATCTGATACTGTTGGTCTTTATCAATGCGCTACTGTTCGCTTTATCTTTCGTCGCATTTATGAGATATGATGTGAGGTCGGATTAAATTTAGGAGATATACGTATGATTTGGCACATTGTCCGCAAGGAAATTATGGATAATTTTTTAAGCTTACGTTTTATGCTGTCGTTGATTTTAATAATAGCTCTTTTTGCCGCCAGCAGCTTCATATTTATTGGTAGCTACAGACAGCAGTCACAGGATTATTGGGAAAAAACAAATAAGAACCTCTCAGATCTGAGTGGAAGCTTAGACAGACTTAACGACCTGGCATTTTTTCAGCAGCAAGTATTTCGTAAACCAAAGTTTCTCTCTTTGTGCGTCGAAGGATATGAAAAATCCTTTCCAAATTACGTCAAGTTTGACATATTTACGATTGGCCTGCCTGAGGTAAGAAGTTCAGTCAACTTTACATTTCCTCACTTTAGTGATGTTAACTGGGTCTTCATTATATCATTAATTTTAAGTTTTGTAGCATTCGTTTTCACCTTTGACAGTATGTCTGGCGAGAAGGAAGCAGGTACGTTACGTCTGATGCTGGCAAACACTATACCAAGGTATAATATTTTACTGGGTAAGTATCTCGGCGCAATGCTTACACTGTGCATACCTTTGCTTATTGGTCTTTTAGCCAGCCTGATTATCGTAATTACTTCTAATGTCTCCGGTATCAACGGATTGGAGTGGTTGAAAATGCTTATTATCGTCATCCTGTCGCTTCTCTATCTATCGCTCTTCGTATTTTTGGGAATTTTTATCTCAAGCAGAGCAAGCCATTCAGCTAACTCTATGGTCGCCCTTCTTTTAATATGGGTGAGCCTGGTTATTTTAATTCCAAGTATGGGGAGAACCATCTCCGATATGTTTGTTAAGACCCCTACCCGTGTTGAATTGAATAAAAATATAGACGAAGCGGATAGGGAAATCTGGGACAATCATGAAAGATATGGCAAAAACGCAGGCAACAGTACTGCTGATGCCAATGATCCCATGATGAATCTTCCTGCAAGGTCCCGGCTGTATAACGCACGGTCAAATACTAAAAATCAGATTATCGATGAACATCATAAAAGGATGATAGCTCAAGCCTTAACGGGACGAAATTACACATGCCTTTCACCAACCGCAGTCTATAGGAGGGCGGCCGAGGCGATTGTTGGAGTAGGAATAGGTCGTTGTGCAGACTTCTACCAACAAGCTAAAAGATACCAGGAAAATCTTAAAGAATTTATCCGCAGCAAGGACGCCGAAGATCCTAAAAGCCGCCATTTTATCTTCGATGAAGATTGTAGCAGAGGTTCCTTTGATTGGCACACTATCTCGAAAAAGCCGGTGGACTTTGATATCGTGCCGAAGTTTCAGGAGCGAGACCTTGCGATTGGCCAATCATTGAAATTGGCTATCTGGGATATTGGGCTACTGATACTGTTCAATCTGGTTTTCTTTGCGGGGTCTTTTGTGTCATTTTTGCGATATGACGTAAGGTAATAAGGAAATACGAAATCGAAACAAATTCAAATCCCGGCGAGCCGGGAAAAACCGAAATTCAGAGAGAGTAAAATGGAAACGAAACAAAAATATAGAGTGTTATTTTTGATATCTATCGTATTAGGCTGGCTCCAGTTGGGGCAGAGTGGAGTTTTTGCGGCTGAAAAGCTCGCACCTTCACTTATGCAGGTTGAACAGCGACTTGAAGAGGAAACCAAAATGGATCCTGCCGAGCCTAATTCCATCATATACTTAAGAGCAGTTGGAGAACGGCCGGCTCGAAGCATATCACCCAGACAAATGAAAGCCAAACGCACTCTGAGCCTCGAAGAATGTCTCCAATTAGCTTTCATCAGCAACAATGAAGTCAAGCAGGCACGCCAGCAAATACTTGTTGTCGGTGGAAGTAAACTCGTAAGTAATTCAAGATTTTTGCCAACGATTGAGCTCATTAGCCAGTACGAGCACTTTAGAAACTTTCAGTCCGGAAATAACACTGATGATACCCATACTATAAGTGCAAAAATAAGCCAGCGGATTCTTGAATTCGGCAAAGATAATCCTCTCGATTTGAACTTGCGCTCCGAGCAGCGTGACGCCTTGTTTTCTTACGAAATTCGGATTGCCAATATATTTTCGCTGGTTCGCAGAGCATTCTTTTTCATAAAGCTTAAAGAACAACAGATTGCTACCCGTAATGAATTACGCGAACAGTTCAAAAAACAATATGAGATAAAAGAGCAAAGGATGAAGGCAGGTAACCTAAGTGTTAAAATGGAGGTTTTGACGGCCAGATTGAATATGCTCAACGAGGAGATAGTTATAAATGCTCTCAAGCGTCAAAGATTCAATCGCAAGATGGAATTATTGCGTTTTATTGGTATGCCTGTCGGGGCTGACCAGGTTGAATTCGAAGGTCAAATGGATAATTTTGGTCTTGGTGATTTTGATATAGAAGGAATGATTTTTCTTGCCCTTGCCCAGAGCAGTGATGTGGCATTAGCCGAAGCCATTTTAACCGAGCAGCAACGACTACTGGATCAATTACGTTTTGAATATGCCCCGGACCTGCGCATTAGCGGGGGCTATCAGGCGGAAAATGGCAAAATTGGTGCGGACCTTATTAATGATGATGATACCTGGGGCCTGGATATCTTCGGCCAGCCGAAAGTACCGGGATTAAAAGAAGAAAGAACACAAAACCTCGGTCTATTCGGTAATGAAATATCTCTAAACGGCCCAGATCCCGGTTGGTTCGCAGGCTTACAGTTAAGAATACCAATTATCGAAGGCAGGGCACGTGAAGGAAGAAGAATCGAAGCGAGAGCAATACTCACACTTCTTAAAGCTGACCTTGAAGATCGAAAGGACCTCATTGAACTGGCAGTGCGACAGAACTATAAGTTTCTTACAGAGCAGGAATTTCAGGTTCAGCTTGCCCAGATAAATGTAGATATCGAGAATGAACGATTCATAATAAAAACAGAACTACGAGATGTCGGTAAAATCACCGATGATGAGCTGGAAACCTTTCGAGGGAAGTTCTTTGGCGCTCAAGATCAATTATTCCAGCAGCAGGAAGAGATGATAAGACGTCAGGAAAACCTGCGCTTAGCCATACGTTATTTTAAGTAGGAGTTTAGATAAAATGAATAGAGTCTATAAATTCAGATGTGTTTTGTTGATGGTATTTGCGTTACTTCAGACTATATCGGCACATGCACAGCAGGAGCAACTGGAAGCGGAAATTATAAAACCGGAACAAACAACCAAGACACGTACAGAATTGTTGAATGAACTCAGTCTCAGAGCCGCTCTTGTTGATTTGGAAACTGCTAAGGAAGCACATGATCGCTACGAAAGCCAGCACAGGGCCGCTCAGGATTTTTTTAAAAAAAGTTATATTTCTCAAAAAGAGCTTGATGAAGCCTTGTCAGCCTTTACTCAGGCCCAGCAGCAACTTAAGCAGGCCGAAATCCAACTCGAACAAACTAAGTTGAGTTTTCTTGCAAATGCTACACATATTACCATTATGGAAGCAAAGAAGTACTACGATAGTGAAGGAAAGCGAATGCTAGATTTGGTTCTAAAGAACACATCTAATTTGGCGCTTGCCGAATCGGCATTAGGTTTGACTGAAGGCGAATCGCAGTTACAATCTGAATGGCAAAATCCTGAGCAGATACAGGCCTTGCTTGATATCGAGAATATTATTGTATCGATAGTCAGTAATTCCTCAAGCATTGGCAAGCCCTATGAAAAAATCATACCTGTATTACCTTACGGCAAGGAAGAAAAGCTTAAGTTTGTACTGCTCGCCGACGTCCAGGAAGCAGGAATAAAATTAAAATATCTGGACCAAGATACAATAGAAAGTATTTTCCTTGAAAAGGAGTCCCTCCAGGAGAAACCACACGTTTTTGCATCGCAGTTTTCAGTGGAAGGCCAGCTCGGAACGGACATCGGTTTTGACCTGGTTCTTGAAATGCTGGTGACGTCTGAAAATAACTTCTCATTGGTGGTCACCAATATGCTGCCACAAATCAACTGTTCTTTCGTCGAAAGTGGTTCTCGTATTACAAGTGTTCGCTTTTCAGAAGAAGTCAGCAAACACAACCTGATCCTACACGTTTCAATCCCACAAAAGCTCGATGTCAGTATGATCGATAAAAAAATCAACTTTCAGGCGTGGATAGTCACGTCAGCTCAGTTGGAAAAAATTAACAAGCTAAAACATCAATACGCAACTGATATAATTCCTGCAAAGGAACTCGATGCAATCGAGGCTGCAAGAGTGGATCTAACCCTCACCCCCAAGGGAACCGGTCGGCTGGAGATTCTGATAAACAATCTTTTTGAGGAAATAAAGCCGCAGCAGGATGTCCGTATCAGGGCCGACCTGCATAATGACGGAACTCTTACATTATTCAATATTATTCCAGAGATATCGCCGCCCTTAGGCTGGGAAGCCCAGGTGGAACCTAAAAACATCGAACAACTAATGCCTAACGAAAAACAACAGATAAATATCCACCTACAACCTGGAACAGATGTCGGAGTAGGCGAATATGAGGCCCAGATCGAGGCCAGAGGCCAATCAGGCAGCGATGTAATAGAAGCCATCGAAAAACGGCTAAAAGTAAGGATAAGTGCCCAGACGAACATTATGGCCACATTGCTTCTGGTTGGCGGCCTGGTAATTTTAATCGTCGGGATTGTGGTCTTTGGAGTGAAGCTCAGTAGAAGATAAAAAGCAATAGAGCGGTAATTTGTAAAATGGGGAAAAACACAAAGCTATCGTGAAACAGCGGAGTAGTTAAATTCAATCTTATCAGATTCAGAAAGGGCGGTATTATGAAGAAATGGATAGTCATAGTGGTCATATTGATATGTTGTGGTTTGTATGCATTGGTTAAGTTCAGCAAGCCACAAGGCCAAAATGCAACCAACCAGGCAGAGGATACCCCAATTGAAGCGCAGGCGGATGCCGGCGACCCGAATAAGGCTCCATTGGTAGAGAGTCCCGGCTCCGCTGTTCCTCCGACTGTGGTCGAGGCTGTTATCAAGGACTGGAAAGAATTTCAAAGCTGCCTTAAAGACGAAGACTATCAGCAGGCATGGGAGCTCACGTCGGAACACTTTA
>JABMRO010000429.1 GCA_013202635.1 Planctomycetota bacterium | reverse complement strand
TAGAGTTCGCGTTGCACACCCTACATTTTCTATTGAATATTTACTATTGGTTGAAGATTGCCGCGTCGGCCTTCGGCCTCCTCGCAATGACGTTGGTGGGGCAAGCCGCCACCCTACCTTTTCAAATGATTAATGATTATTGGGATTGAGGAGAGCTAAGAGAATTTAGAATTAGGTCACTCGATATTTAATCCCAAAGCTTTGGCGACATCCTTATCGACTACGACTTTTTCGTTTTTGCGATTTACGACGCCAAAACTGCCATCAAAAGTCCACATGCACCAGCCGATGCCAAATATTTCACAAGATTCTCTGACATCTCGCAGCCATGCAGCTCTATACTTTGGGGGACAGTAACGCTTATAGGTTCCCCACTCGTTGCAGATAATTTTGACGCCGTGTTTGTTTGCCCATTCAGATGCAAGGTTCATCCTGTTTTTAATCTTTTCGGCGTTCCAGCGTTGCTGGCCATAACGTTTTATGTTATTGGCGGTTCTTTCGTCAGGGTATTTCCCTATCAGGTCCTTCACAGCTTCAGGAGAGGAAGGATAGGGGATATCACGCAACGGCTTTACCCAATCGGAGCTCCAGGATGCGCCTTGATGGGTGAATATGTGCGGTTCGTAAAAGTGGAAGTTGTAAATGATGTTTTGGTCTTTTAACGGTTCGAGTTCGAGCAGAGTATCGAGGTTCGACCATTGCGCACCTGTTGCGAGAATCGAATGCTTCGGAGCGCCTTTGCGTATCGCGGCGATTACTTTCTTTTGGACAGGAGGCCAATTCTCTTCCTTGCCGCTGAGGACAGGCTCGTTCATAGGTTCCAATATCACCCAATCGGGATCGAATTGACTTAAATGCCTCGCAAACGAGGTCCAGAAACGACAGAAGGTGTCGGTGAAGGTTTCGTCCCGCCCCAATGGTCCGGAATAATCGCTACCACCTTCTTTTTGAGAAATACTATGCAGATCGATGATAATAGCTAAATCGTAAGAGAGGATTTTCCTTATCCCACGGTCCAAATACGGCAAATTTGTTTTGTTTAGAAAATCCTGCTGACTCTTGTCATAAACATTTGCCATATCAATCGGCACGCGAACATTCGTAAAGCCAAGTTTCCTGATTAATTGGAAATCAGCATCAGGGTAACGTTTTTCCAGTTCATCAACTGGCCCTCGATTGAGCCAAAGCCAACTTGGTATGTTTATCCCTTTTGCCAGCCGGGCTATTCGCACTTCGCTGAGGCCGTTAGTTTCAGAAGACCTCGCAGTTAATGGCACAGTCAAAATATATCCGACAATTAATGCAACAAGGCCAAAAAGAAATGGTCTCTTAGGCATTCTTAACATTAGATATCTCCTCATAGATAAAAATTTTATAGTTCACTGTTGATTAAATCTGGATTTCCCATATACACTTCACAGAAACACTCCTGCACACTTGAAGCCTGATAATGTCAAAATCTCATTGATATTGCAACAATTTTCCGGCAACACCAGCGAGTTGTCTCGCAAAAAACGCCGAACACTTTTGTAACTCTTATCTTCTCTTCCTTCGACAAGCTCAAGGACAGGCTGTGAAGCGTAACTCGCATCAACGCTAAAGATTATACTCTTTTATTTTTCGGTATAGTGTTCTTTCGCCGATGCCGAGGATTTTTGCGGCCTTTTCGCGGTTGCCTTTTGTTTTTGATAATGTGTCTATAATGGCCTGCTTTTCCAGTTCGTCTAACGGCAAACCTGCCAGGCCGGCTGCCGTGCTGCCGGGGGCCAATTGCCGTCTCTGTGCTATTTCAGGCGGTATGTCGATTACATCGAGTTTGTTATGGTCGCACATCACAACCATCGTCCTGATACAGTTTCGAAGCTGGCGAATGTTGCCGGGCCAGTCATAGTGTGTAAGGATTGTTTGTGCGGCGTCGGTTATGCCTGTAACTTTGGAGCCTACCTCCGTTACGGCCTCTTTGATGAAATAGTCAATAAACTCAGGCATATCTTCGGCTCTGTCGCGCAGGGCCGGAAGAGAAATATTTACACCCTTGATTCTAAAGTACAAATCCTGTCTGAAATTTTTTGTTTCGATAAGATTGTTTAAGTTTTGGTTGGTAGCGCTGATGATACGGACATCCACGACCGTTTGTTTATTCGACCCGACCGGTATAACGATACCATCCTCGATGACACGCAGAAGCTTGGCCTGGGAACTCGGCGCCATATCCCCGATTTCGTCTAAAAATAAAGTACCTTTATCCGC
>JABMRO010000428.1 GCA_013202635.1 Planctomycetota bacterium | reverse complement strand
TCCAACAACCGCGCCAAAAAGACTGTAAAAGTCTATAATACCAGCCTTTAAACCCAATTTGCCATGTTATTTATGCAACTATAGGGTTAAGGCTCTTTATGTACGTATATATCCTGAATCATATAGCAAGAAGAGGCGTAATCGGGATGCACTTATTGAGACAGAAGATTCTCTGTTTTTTCATCAAGAGGAAGGCGACCGTGTGATTAAAGATGCAAAACAGTTAGCGGAGAAAGTAGGCATTACATTTTGCCATGAACCACTATTTTGTTGTTCGGAAACAATAACACGTAATTGTAATGAACCTTGGAAATCATTGTTTATCAACTTTAATGGAGATGTATATCCCTGTCCGGCAAGTGAGATCCTTTTTAAACCCAAGATTGATTTTGGGCAATACAATAGTGGTAATATTTTGAATCAACCTGTAGAGGAGTTCTGGAATAACTTATTCTGGCAGGGACTGCGAAAAACAAATATTCAAAAAAACAGGGAAGATATTATCCCGGAGTGTTTGTGCTGCGGGAACTCTATTAATTGGTGGGGTTCCAGGTCTGAGAAGGCACATGTTCTGGATTGGAAAGTTGCAGAAGAGTCTGATTTAAGGATATAAAATAATTCATCTATCCTATCCTTTGTTTTTGATTTCCCCTAAAACTGTATATTAAGAGAATTAATGTCGGGTTTACCAATAATTACAGCCGTGATTTGCACGCGAGATAGAGCACATTTTCTTGATAAGTGTATTAAAAGCCTGCTGGAACAAAGTCTGGATCGGGAGAAATATGAAATTCTTGTAATTGATAATGGGTCTACTGACACGACTGGTGATATCATAAAATGTTTTGCGGATGAGGCTGTTATACGCTCAGTTTATGAGCCGGTTATTGGCCTATCTCGAGCGCGTAATACTGGCTGGCAAAATGCAAAAGGACAATATGTCGGTTATATTGATGATGATGCGGTTGCCGAAGAGGGTTGGCTGGAATCAGCGTTGTGGTGTTTTGAGAACTTGTCTCCAATGCCAGATTGGGTAGGGGGCCCAATCAATTTGGATTGGGAATCAACCAGCCCAGATTGGATAAATCAAGAGTTAAGTGTTTCTCTTGGCAAAGTGTATTGGGGTGATGAACGAAGCAGGCTTAGAAATGATCAGCGGTTAGGTGGAGGGAATAGCTTTTTCCCAAAGTCTCGACTAAAGGAGTTAGACGGATTTGATGAACGTTTAGGTAGAAAAGGCAAAACCTTTCTGTCTAATGAGGAGACTCATATTCAGAGGCGAATAGAAGCTCAAGGAGGCTCTCTCTATTATCACCCTGGTGTATGCATAAGGCATTTTGTTCCAACAGAACGGATAACACCACAATGGTTTTACAAGCGGTATTATTGGGGCGGCATTTCAGACTATATCATGTTTAAAACATTCAACTTTAAAGATCCTAATAATGATATGCAAAAACGCGGAATATTTAGGGCGAACCAGGAAAAAAACAGATTATAAGACTAATTAGAAATTCCTGGCATTCCCTTAATATTTGTACTTCTAATAAGAAAACCATCCATGGACGAATCTACATGTCCTATGTTTTTGGATGGTTTGCTGGCTTCGTTCGCTGGTGTATCCAGCACTCTTCATTATAAAGAATGATATTAACCGCATTTCTTTTATGAAAATCGTTTTTCTCACGCCATATTGTCCACTCCCTATTAATACAGGGGCAAGGGCTGAGATATGGAAACATTTGAAAATACTCAAAGAGTTGGGTGAATGTACGATCCTATCTGCATCTTCCAGGCCAGTTGGTGTAGGTTGGACGACTGAAAATCTATCAAAAGTGCAGGAAGCTGGGTTCAAGGTTATCTTGCGTGAGAATTATGTCAAACGTTCATTGATACAATATTTGGGTATTGTTTATGCAGGCGTTTTTAAGAGTATTGGAATCGAAAAGGCTTTTGGTCATTCAAACCCCTATCACCGATATGCTTTCCCTGCTTCATGGTGGTGGCAAAATATACAAAAAACTGATCTTGCGATTATAAATTATAGTTACTGGGCATGGCTCCCTGCACCATGTCCTAAAGCTCTGATTCTTCATGATCTGTTATCAGATTGCACGTGGGAGGGAACAGGCAAAGAAACAAACGAATTGAAGTTATGTGATTTAGTAATCACAATATCAAACGAAGAGACAGAAAAACTTAATGTTCGAGGAATTAAAAATACCCTATGGAGCCCCCCGTTAGTTGAGCCAGTAGATATGCCGGTGAGTAATAGTGTCGGTATTGTGGCTTCAGATAACAGGCATAACAGGGAAGGACTCGGCTGGCTTTTGAATGGTTTTGGAGGGAATGAGATTCATGTTAGAGTTTATGGTCGGATTGCAGATTATGCCAAATCCAATATATTTGAGCCTATCGGCAGGTATAAGAATTGGTATGACCCGTATAGAGAATGCGGGATAATTTTGTTGACTACCAAGCTTGGAACTGGTGTTCAGATTAAAATTGTTGAAGCCTTAGCTTGTGGTCGTGCTATTGTAGCGCGTAGAGGTGCAATGCGTGGACTTCCGCCCGATGATGGTGCCTGGATAGATGTTGTTTCACCGGAAGAAATGCTAAATGCAGCAATGTATTTGCGTGATAATTCGCATGAACGTTATCGTCTGGCTACTGCAGCAAAAAGATATTATGAAAAATATCTTTTATGCGATAGGTTAATATCTGAATTGAAGGAAGCATACATTGCAACCGTTAGGACACGGTTGAGGAATAGATAATTCAACAAATCGATAAGGGCGAAAACATTATCTATTTTCAACTGCCTGTGGATGAAATTGTCGGACAGGTCCGATTGGATTCTGGCAAAATCCCAGGTGATTATATAATACATCCTCTTGAGTTCAGAGCTATTGCAGATGATAGAACACTCAATGTTAACATCGCAGAAAGTCAGTGAAATATGGATTACACTTTCTGGAATAGGCTGTGACAATGCAGGTTTTGCCGTTTTTAACACTCCGGAAAATAACAGCTTTCTTATTTCCGTTCAAACACTAAGCAAAGTTTATTATGAATAAATCAATGTTAATGATGTTATTATTTATTCTTTTTAGCTTTGCTTTCTTTATCTGTCTCCATAGTAGGAGTTTTTCATCGTCACTACGATATACGCGTATTGCTGAAGGCAATATCTCTTCCGTGATAGGTGCAATGTGGGAAAGGGGCGCTGCTGCGTATGTAAATATCGTGCATGGTGATGCGAAGCAATGGGGGCGTATTCGTCCGGTACATTGGCTGTATAATAATATACCATTTGCTTTGATAATGCTGCGCAATGGCGATCTGTTCAGGATTGATCCAAACGTTCCGGTTAACGATCGGATCAATGGAGATTTGCAGACGTATGTGCTGTTTCTCATAATAACCTTAGCGGTTGCTACGGGCGGGTTGGCGTGGTTGATCTGGCGAGTTAGCAGTGCATGGTGGGCGGCGTTGCTGTTTCTTGTTTATTCAGCTTCATCGCTGAGTGTATGCGAGAATTTACTGATAAATTACTGTGATAGTCAAGAAATTGGTCAGACGTTGTTTTTAAGTCTTTATCTGGTAGGGGTCTGTACCGCATTTGCCGGGCATGTGCCGAAACGGAGTCATGAAATTCTTGCTTCTATATTTCTACTTTTTGCCTACGGAATGAAGGAGACGACCGTTGTTGCTCTGCCGATCATGATTGGTGTGTTGGGATTGCGAGCGCTTCCTTATTTTGGTGGCACCCGGCCATTTCGACGGTTCTGTCTGCGGCATATTGGCTTGCATGTGTTGTTAGCTGTCTCTCTCTTAACTGCTGTATATTTATATAAGTCAGGTGCGTATGTAACTGAAAATTATAAAATAAATTCAGATCTTTACCACAATTTCCTTTTTTCACTGAATGCCCTTTCAAAAGGGGTGCCTGTTTTACGCCTGCTGCTCGTCGGTGGAGTGCTTGCCTTTTTTTATGTATGGAGGACGTCACGTCCTTCTCCCATTGGGAGCTATAAAAATCATGGCTTTAAGGAGCAAAGCGCTGCACTTTGGTTGACAGTGGTAGCAGTCGGTTTTTTTGCTGGATTTTGGTATACCAATTTGCCATGGCGTCAAACATTGCCCAAATATTATCTGCCTGCATTTTTTTTCGCTGCTTGGGGTGGGGCATTGCTGCAGGGGGTGGCGTATCAGAGGTTATGGAAACAAGGTTTTCACGTCGCGGCGATCATTTGGGTTGTTGGATCAAGCTTTTTCATGCTCGAACATATGGGAAATCACCGTGACGCGATTGTAGCGTTTTATCGACAAAATTATGAATACCGTAAGACAGTTCCTTTCATATCGCGGGATATTGTTGCTTCTGTGACTGTGAAACATCAGCCTCTGGAAGTTCAGATTATTGCGGGCCGCATTTTCCAGGAGGGTGTTTTGCCTTTTTTGCGGCATGTTAACCTGATCTACGGCATTAATATCTGGGATAATGGTCATATGGTTCATAATGTTAAGGCCTGTGAGCGTAATTATTTTCATATTAATCCGGGAAGACCATCTGTGCATATTATTCTTAACGAGTCACTGCCTGAAAAGTTGGAGGTTGATGATGTATATGTTTATGATGGTACGATGCTTGAACGAGAGGCTGATCGGCTGGTCAAAATGGGATATCGGCTTGTTGGCAAGTGGGACATAGGAGATCCGGCAACTCGGTTGGTGAAGTATACGAAATCGGCGCATGCTGCACAATAGTTTATGGATAGTGAAAACTGAAAAGCTAAACGGTGAAGGTCTGAACCAATGACTTGGCGCTGGAGACTCATAAAATCGCAAGTATTCGCATGTGTATGGGTTGGGGTGGCGCTGTTTTTTTTATTTCAAGGTGATGCGGTTGTTCTCTCTTTAAAGCCGATATGTGCGGGGTTACTGCCAGGTGGCCTTCGTGTGAGCTATTATGAAGGAATCAATTTTGACCGGCTGATTTGCCGGAGAACAGAACGGCGAGTAGAGTGTGGCTATTCTACAGGAAGCCCTGCCTGGGGAGTCCCAAAAGATCGTTTTTCGGCGCGCTGGGAAGGATATTTAAGCGTGCCGGTAGATGATATGTATTTTTTTAAAATGCAATCTGATGACGGTTCACGTTTATATATCAACAATGAATTAATTATTGATTACTGGAGTGATCATGGGTTTTCCCCAAAATTCGCAAAGAAATTGTTGGCGATAGGGAAATATCCTATACGTATTGAGTACTATGATAAAATCGGGGATGCCCGGATACGGTTAAAATGGAATGGGACTGGTAAGATCATTCTACCTGGTGCCGTACTCGCAGTACCCTATATTTCAAAAAGGTGAGAATCCTATGAAATTAGACATTGTCGTCCCATTTTATAATGAAGAAGAGTGCCTGAACGAGTTCGTCGGCACTTTGAAATCATCACTCGATAAGGTTTCCGGAATTTCATATACGTACTATTTTGTCGATGATGGATCAACCGATAGAAGCCCTGATATATTGGATACTCTTGCAAAATCTGATGAACGGATCCATGTGATTCCTCTGTGGGAAAACCACGGCCATCAGAAGGCGCTCATCGCCGGCCTGGACCAGTGCAGAGGGGATGCCGTGTTGATGATGGATGGGGATGGACAACATCCGGCGGAGACAGCCGTAAAATTGATCCAAGTATATTTGCAAAACCCTGAGTTCGCTGTGGTTCAAGGCGTACGTGGAGGGCGCCAGCAGAGTCTTTGGAAAGATTGGACCAGTCGTTTTTTTTACTGGATAATTAACAAGATGGTCCCGGAAACCCGAATTGTACCAGGCTCTTCGGATTTTCGCTTGCTCAATTCTGATGCGCTGCATCTCATTCGATCGTATCCCGATCGTCATCGAAACTTGCGTGTTTTGTTGGCCTCCTTGAAACTTCCAACTGTCTTTATCGATTATATTCCTGATCTCCGATTGGGGGGATACTCCAAGTACGGATGGCGGAGGATGGTGGGCCTTGCAGTTGATGGGCTTTTTGCGTTTTCTTCGTTTCCGTTGCGCATCAATCTTTTTCTGATGCTGGTCAGCGGATTCTTGGGTATCGGCTATGCCATTTACAGTCTTGTTGTCTATTTAAAGGGGCAGATCGTACCGGGATGGACGTCCACCATCGCCTTGATCGCGCTACTTTTTTGCGCGATGTTCGGAGCCCTCGCGATTTTATCGGAATATGTGTCCCGGATCTATGAAGACGTTCGCCAATATCCTTTGTACCACATTCGTCCAGATCGAAGGTCAACAAAGCAATCAAGGGAGGTTCCCGTTAATTTTCTACGAGAAGATGGTCGAGAAAAAGAGGGAGAAGGAACTTTATGACGAGCATGGCATTTATCTTCTTTGCCTTGCCCAGATGGCAGATAACTTTGTGGACATCTTCAGCCAGAAGATTCAATAATGGTTCCACCGACGACACGGCTAAACTGGCCCATTTTAAAAAAGTTTCTTAGCACAGAATATAATGTCAATTTTTAGTCCAATATCATACATCGTGGTTGGAATAATTACGAGTGTTGCAGCTCAAATTTTTTTGAAAGTTGCAGGTCAATGTAACACATTTAAAATTGAATGGTTCTTGTATATGTTTGTGAGTCTGTCCTCATATGCCATTGCTTTTATAAGCTATTATATGGCTCTGAAATATTTTGATATCAGTAAAGTAGCACCCATAATGATGGCAAGTACTGTAGCGCTAATTGCATTATATGGTTTTGCAATAGGTGAACCATTTAACCACCTAAAGCTATCTGGCATTGTACTGGCTATTGTATCGATTTGTTTAATATTTAAATCATAATGCGAAGATTGGTTGATGATAAAGCGTGAATATTTTCGCATTGCTATCAGGAATAGCAATTCTCATACGAAAATTGTTTGGCTCTGTAAGCTTGAGTTTGCCCGAGTCATTAGGGCTTTCATTCCTGTTATTAATGGCACTGGTATTGCTTTAGATTAAATTGTTTGAATCGGCAAATATAGGATTCAGGGTTGCCTCGGACATAGGAATTATTGGTTGGGGATATACTATCCTTTCTTGTGTAAAGAGAAGATATTATCTGAAAATTGACATCTTAAGAAAAAATTGTTTTAGTTTTTTTTGCTGTCTGTTTAGTAATAAGAAGTTGAAAACAAGTCTCGTTTTTTCTGCCTGCCTGATTTTGGTCTTAAGCCTTTTTTGGAGTTTTTTAATGTCAGTTGTAGTTGTGCCGGATGATTGGGATGC
>JABMRO010000427.1 GCA_013202635.1 Planctomycetota bacterium | reverse complement strand
GTCCAAACCATTGGACCTTAGGATTGAGCATCTCATATCGAGCGTTGTATATCTTGCCAGCAAAAGGAGCGTACCATTTTTTTATGGCATCCAGTCCGTCCACCCTTGCTTTAGTTGCCTCATCAAAATAGGTAAAATCATCAGAATACAACTCAAGAAAGCCTGTTGGATCACCATTATTCCAACGGTCAAGAGCCACTCTTTCCAGTTCAATTAAATCTTTTGCCTCTTCCTTATTAGGCATGTTTTGTGTTTTTATTAACGAAGATTCAGATGGAGCTTGACATCCTACAAAAAATACAACAACCATAATAAAAATTAAACACACTATCTTTTTTAATATTCTTCTCTTCCATTTTTGGAGTTCCTTTCTTGATAATTAGTTTTATATAAAATAGTACTATATAGAACTATCGTCAAGTAAAATATCTATTTTTTAAAAAAAATGTGATGATAAAGTTGGGCTAAACTTTGAGTCTAAGAGGCGGTTATGCTGATTTCTTTTTATCTTTAGTGCCGGATTTGCTTTTTGTGTCGGGCTTTGAATCTTTGGTCTTGGTTTCGGATCCTTTTTTCCCGGTGTCCTTGTCGGTTTTCTTTTTCTCGCCTTCCTTGGCTTTTTTGTAACCTTCGCTTCTGTAATCGGTCTGATAGAATCCGGAGCCTTTGAAGATTACTCCCGATCCGGCACCGATAAGCCGTTTCAATTTTCTTTTCCCGCACTTTGGGCACGTGCGCAGAGATTTTGCCGTTATACTCTGGAACCGCTCAAATCCGCATCCACAGCTCTCACATATATAATCATAAGTCGGCATCGCAATTACTCCTCCTCATTTGTTTCGCACTCGTCGGCTGTTGGCTCTTCTGAGATTGCTTTTTGTTGGACGGGCTGTTCTGAGGTCAGCTTGTTGACAATCACCTTGCTTGGTCGAATAACCCGGCCGTTGAGTTTATATCCCTTTTGGAACTCTTCGAGAACAATATTATCTTCCTTCTCGGACTCGGTCTTTTGCATCATTGCTTCGTGCATAGCCGGGTCGAAATTTTCACCCGGTGCATTTATTTGTTCGACACCATGCGATTTTAAAATATCGAGCATCTGGTCGTGGATAATCTGAATGCCTTTGATAAATACGTCGGCATCTTCCGCCGAATGTGCATTTTGCAGTGTATGTTCGAAGTTATCCAGAGCTGGCAGAAGGGTTTTTATTATCTTTTCTTTTTCGTAGCAAATTGTATCGGCTATTTGTTTTGGGACTCGCTTCTGGAAATTTGCATAATCGGCACTGACTCGTTGCAGCTTGCCGAAAAGCTCATCCTTTTCTTTTTGCAGGCTCTCTAAAGTCTGGCGGAGTTCTTCCGGCTCACTCTTATTTGGCTTGTGCGAATCTTCGGTTTTTGGTTTTTCTTTTCTCTTCGGTTTCATCAGTGGTTACCAAGATGTTTTTTCAGTTTTTCGAAAAAGCGTTTGGATTGCGGAGAAACACTTTTGTTTTGACTTTTGGCGAATTCTCTCAGCAGTTCTTCTTGTTTTGCGTTTAGCTTCACAGGTGTTTCGATAGTAATTTGCACGAGTTCGTCACCGGTCCGTCGTGCCCTTAGATCCGGCAGGCCCTGCCCTTTAATTCTAAAGACACTTCCATATTGTGTCCCGGGCGGGATTTTCAAACCTTGTGTACCGTTCAGGCTTGGCACATCAACAGTTGTCCCTAAAGCCGCCTGTGTAAAGCTTATGGGTACAACTGCAATCAGGTCATTTTCGTCTCGTTGCAGAAATTCATGTCGCTTTATTCTGACATAGCAGTAAAGGTCGCCTCTTGGCCCACCGCCATGGCCGGGTTCTCCTTCGCTGGCGACCCTTATACCCTGTCCTTCGTGGACTCCGGCGGGGATTTTGATATTGACGATTCGCTTCTTTGGCACTCTGCCGGCGCCTTTACATTTTTTACACGGGCTGGTAATGACCTTTCCGCTGCCGCCGCACTGTCGGCACGTCGAGACCATCTGGAAAAAACCGCCGCCCCTTGCGACCTGGCCGCTTCCTTTGCACGTTGGACATCGTCCGGGCTTGCTTCCCTTGGCGCAGCCGTTGCCATTGCATCCGCTGCATATGTCTTGTCGTGTAAATTCAATGCTCTTCTCAGCGCCTTTAGAGATATCATTGAGTGTCAGTTCCACGGTGGTTTCCAGATCATAGCCGCGGGTAGGCCCTGCCCGTCGGCTTGACCTTCTGCGACCACCGAAGATGCCGCTGAAGAAATCATCGAAGCCGAACATACTGAAGATATCTTCGACGTTCATCCGCGAAAAGTCGTGCATGCCGGCTCCGCGAAGACCTTCATGCCCGAACTGGTCATAACGCTGGTGCTTCTCGGTATCGCTCAGGACCTCATAGGCCTCGGCGCATTCTTTGAATTTGGCCTCGGCCTCTTTATCACCCGGGTTCTTGTCCGGATGATACTTCATCGCCATACGCCGATATGAGCGTTTAATTTCATCGGCGGAAGCATTCTTACCTACGCCTAAAACTTCATAGTAATCCCGTTTGGCCATAATCTCGTACTTTGTGACTCGTCGCTCGTAACTCGGGCTGTAGTTCACAAAGTTTTATCTTGCCGATCCCGGTATTGGCTCTTCGTCTTTGTCCTTCAGCTCTGTTACTAACACATTGGTTGTCAGCATCAGGCCTGCCACCGAAGCGGCCATTTCCAATGCGGTCCTGGCAACCTTTGCAGGGTCGATAATTCCCGCTTTGAACATATCGACGAACTTTCCTGTGTTGGCGTCGTAGCCGATGTTTTTGCCTTTTTCCAGAAGTTGAGCGACAACAACATCACCTTGTTCACCGCCGTTGTCAACAATTTGGGTTGTTGGTGCTTTGAGTGCGCTGGCTACAATGTCGAAGCC
>JABMRO010000426.1 GCA_013202635.1 Planctomycetota bacterium | reverse complement strand
TACGCACATATCTGCCAGATAATCGTCGTTGGTCAGGATCATCCCGCCTTCGCCGGTGGTGATTTGCTTATTCGGATAGAAACCGAATACGCTCATCGTGCCGAATGTCCCGGCCTTTTTCCCGTTCAATTCAGAACCGAGGGCTTCACAACTGTCTTCTATTACGGGCAGATTGTGTTTTTGAGCAATCTCAGCGATTCTGTCGAGGCCGGCAGGACTGCCGAAAACCTCCACAGGCAAAATGGCTTTTGTCCGGGCTGTAATGCGAGCTTCTATTTTTGCAGGGTCGATATTAAGGTTTTCCGGGTCGATATCAACAAAGACGGGTTTGGCACCTGCCATCATAATGGAAGCTGCGGAGGCGATGAAAGTAAAGGGGGTTGTAATAACTTCATCACCGGGGGCGATTGCCATTGACAACATAGACAGAAACAGGCCGCTTGTTCCGCTGTTGACGGCAACGGCCCGCTTTGAACCGATGTAGCTGGTAAAAGCCCGCTCAAATTCCGTTAATTTAGGGCCAAGGGAAAGATCGGGACCGCGAAGCACTTCGCAGACCGCTTCGATTTCTTTGGCGGTTATGTCCGGCCGAGACAAGTATATCTGCATATATAAATCTCCTATGAAAAAATTGTACCGCCACGGGCCGATAAATCAAAGATATTTTGAATACTTGATGTGTTTGGGGGAAAAATTGCCGATGTGCGATTTCCGTTTGAAATCGGAAAGTTCTCTTGTATTTATAGGACGTGGCGCTGACGGCATAAATGTTTATTTATTACTTCTGTACGGCTTTTGCGAAATAAAACGGCTGGGAGATGAAAATTACATTTTGAGTGTTAAACAACCTTCGATTTAGAACCGATTAAACATACAGTTTGATTATCATTCATAGTGGTAGGAATCTGGAAATGGCAAAAGGCAAAGACGTACTTACGACAGGTGACGTAGCCAAGATTTGTCACGTTGCTCCTCGAACGGTTTCTAAGTGGTTTGATAACGGGCAACTCAAGGGCTATCGCATACCGGGCAGCAAGGACAGGCGAATACCTGTAAGCGAACTGGTTCGCTTTATGAAGATGCATAATATGCCTACCTCGGTACTTCCAGTGGGCAAAATCCGGGTACTTGTAGCAGACAGCAACGACAAAACGGCGTCGGCTCTGGCGGATGTTTTGCAAAGCGAGGCTGACTACGAGGTCAAAACTGTCAAGAGTAATTTTGGGACAGGCGCAATTGTTCACGAATTTGCCCCGCATGTTTTGCTTGTGAGCCTTTTGTCTGAAGAGATAGATGCGATGAGCATTTGTGAATGCATTCATACACATGAGGATTTGCGGACTATTAAGATTATAGCTCTCGTGAACAATTTAAGTAAATCCGAGTCTGAAGCCCTGCTGCAGAAAGGCTTTGATGGTTATGTACCTTACTCGGCTGATGCCGCGGAGGTCATCAAGAGGATTGAAGAAGCCACTGCGATTATTTATTAGTTCCACAACCTCGTCAGCGGACAAATATAATATTGCTGCGTTTTTATAGATATAATTCTGAGTTTGAACTTTTAGGCGGGTGGCCGGCTTAGTCACATGGCGGAGCCACTAAAAAAAGCCAGCTTTTCAGGCTAGCTTTTTTTGTTTAAGGGTTTTTTTTAGTAGTCTTTGAAATGCCTCATCCAGGTCGGCCAGTCGGACGGCTGTGCAAAGCCGGCCATGGTCCAAGAGCTGGCAATGTTATAGTCGGTATTCCATTTCAAAGTCCATAGCTCTTTGATTCCGACCTTTCTGGTGGTCCAGTCCATAAAGAGAACATTTACAAATCCATCGTGACGGTTGATTGCGAAGATGCGCATTTCATCTCCTGTCGTTCCAACTCCTGTTCGCGGCTCCCCATCGTATTGCGGAGGGTTGTCGGTTTCGTACGGCTGTCCGTCAGCACGCCAGGCGCCATCTGCCATAACCGGGACGTTATTCAGACCTTTATGATTGATACTTCTCCAGTACTCCTCGATCTTGCGGCCGCCACCGGTATCGTCGCTGTCGTAAATCCACTCATTCAGTGAATAGCTGCCGCGAGGGACACCTCCCTGTTCAATGACTGCATAGCGGACGGGAGCGCCCTCTTCCCTGGTTTTGGTGGTCATCGGGCAGTAAAGGAGTTTTTCGCTGTTAGAGTAGTATTCCACCAGCTTCTGCATCCAATCGCCGCCCATATAGTCGGGGAATTTGCTGTCGTTTTCGTCCGTGTACATTGCCCAGACGAGGCCCCATTCTTTGAGGTTAGTTCGACAAAGAAGCTCCTTTGCCTGTTTCCTTACCCTTTGCAATGTGGGCATTAATATTGCCATCAGGACCGCGATAATGGCGATTACCACCAGAAGCTCTATCAAAGTAAAGCCTTTTTGCTTTTTCGTATTGATACTCCTTAATGGTTTTTGCCGGTTGATTTTTCGCGAGGTTGCCTTATAAGTTCAGTATAATCCTTTAGGGTTTTTTTGCAATGTTTTTTTGGCATTTATTACGCATAAAAAAGGCGGACATTACATCCGCCTTTAATTATCATCAGTTATGTTTTCTGCTTAGTTGAAAAAATCGATAAGTACAAAAAATCACGTCTATTGCTTCGGCTAATATCCTAATCTTCCCCAAATAGCCTTCTGCATCTTTGCCAAATCCTCTCTGCCCACATCGTTCGTAGGCTGGTACTGGTGGAGCGGATTGGCCGCTTTGCCGATTTTTATGGTTTCGGTATCATTCCACTTCCAATAAGCGCTATGTCCGTCTGCGAAAGAGACATTCGTGCCATCTCCATGCCGGACATGGGGCGGGTCCCACCATCGCGGGTTAACGTAATGAGTGGCATAGCTGTCGGGGGTTACCCGGCCTTCATCAAGAAAAACTATTCTATATGCCGGGCTAGGGACGCTAATCTCCGTCCTCTTCTTAATCCACAAGACCGTTCTGCCTACTCTTGCCCCCACCCTATTACCAATGTGTGTCCCATCCCTGGGAATACCGTTCATAGAATCGCCTATGGTATATGTCCGCATTTCTCCACGAACACCGGTCGGACACTGGTAAAGTCTTTCGTTTTTGCAGTATGTATATAGAGCGCCGGCTTTGATAGCTTGTATTTGTACCTCCTCTGCTAATTTTTCACCCTGCATATAGCCCGAGGCGCAATCGTCGCCTGTCCACCACTGCTCACCTCCATGCCTGGCGTCTGATGCGGACGGTACAGGTGCTCTGCCATCTCCACCGTTATATGCTTCGCCGTTAACAATCTTGTCGTCGTTCTCATCCGCATACATAATCCACGCCAGTGCCAACTGTTTCAAATTACTAAGGCAGACGGCACGTTTGCCCTGCTCCCTGGCCCTGTTCAATGACGGCATCAATATCGCCATCAGTACCGCGATAATGGCGATCACCACCAAAAGTTCTATCAAAGTAAACCCCGCCCCATTAGAAATTTTCCTTTCTAACGGGGTAAATCCTCTTCGGCTCCTCATGATAATACTCCCATTTCTACATTTAACAAAACAAGTTTTTCGAAAATCATTAAACACACTTAAATATTCTACCATATAACCGGCCTCGATTCAAGCGATAAATAGGGGAAATTTTCTGCTGCAATAGTTGTTATTTTGTTTTCGTTTGCAGCATTCGGCTCAGCAGTGGTATTAGCTCTTCGGCAGTTATATGTTTTTCACGTCCATCGGCGAACATTACCTCATAGTTACCATCGGGGAGTTTACGCTGCATCAGCACAGCAGAGCTGTCCTTTGTGATAAGGCGATCGCCATACCATACAACGTCTTCGCCTCGGCCAAGCAAACGCTCATATCGTGCCTTTACTGCTGATATGCCGTCAGTATCGGCGGTCGCCCAATATTTAATAAACAGCATACTGTCCTGAAGCACCCCGCCGGTTGAGCCCCGTCCGCCAAGGAAGGTGGCACAGAATATTATAGTTATGATTATAGCCGCAGCAGCGGCAAGTTTATTTATTCTCAGGTGAATTATAATGTTGATGGTATCCATCCCGACCCTGTGCGGTGAAAGTCTGGGTGGGATCTGGCGTTTTATATCCTCGCCGAGAGCAGGGGGGACCGGCTCTGTCGTGGCATCGGATAATTTATTCAACAGTTCTTTTAGCTCTTGTTCTTTTCTCATAGCAGCTTTCACTTTGCGTGCGGACAACCTTCTTTTAGATAACCTGTTTTCTCAAAGTTGTTAATGCTCTGTTGAGCCTGCTTTTGAAGGTCCCTTCCCTTATGCCCACCGCATCGGCGGCTTCGGCGATAGTCAACTGCTGCATGTAATGTAAAACAACCGTTTGCCTTAATTTGACGGGCAGCCGTGCAACAGCGTTTTTCAACTGCTCCAACTGTTCGTTATGTTCGACTATATCGAGTCCGGTATTCGTTTGGTCAGAGACATCAAAGCTTTCAATGCCGGCCGTCTTTTTGTGCTTATGCCTGCGCCAGTATAATTTCGAAACGTTACCCGCGATACGATAGAGCCAGCCGTTTAATGCTTTGCCGTCCCTCAACTGGCCTATATGGTGCCAGGCGTTAAGAAAGCTTTCCTGGGTCAGGTCTTCACTGACCTGGCGGTCGTGTCCAAGCCTTCTCATGAACAAGTAAATCTGTTTGTAATATATATCAACAAGCTCGGCCGCGGCGGTATGGTCACCGGCCCTTAATCGCCGGACAAGCGAATCCAGCCTTTGCTCCGAGCGCTCCTTCGGCTTGTTGAGTTCCCGTAGTTTTGTTATAGGATGCGCCGAATCAAATTTCTGTTCTGTTAAATTTGCCTTTTTTAACGTCATTTTTTGGCTCTTTTTGTACTGAAAAGGTCAGTTTAACTTAAAATTGCTTTGTCTGCAATATTAAAGGCCGGCCTGTAAGGTATGATGTGTGTATGCTATAATAATGAGTTGAGTGTGTTTAAAAAGACAGTATGCGATATGAAACTATGACGATTTTGCCGGCCAATATCGGTTCGTTTAGTAAGCCCGTTCAGAAGCTGTGGGACAGGATGAATCCCTGCACACTATGCCGGCGGCAGTGCAAGGTCTATCGCGACAAGGGGCAAACGGGCTTTTGCGGGATTGGCGATATACCTTTGATCAGCTTTGTGGGGCCTCATTTTGGCGAGGAAAGCGTACTTGTCGGCGGCGGGGGCTCGGGTACGATATTTTTTGCCGGTTGTAATTTAGGCTGTGTTTTCTGCCAGAACTTCGATATCAGCCATCATCGTCATGGGCGACAGATGACAGTCGAACAGTTGGCTCAGGCTATGCTCGGACTGCAGGATTACGGATGCAGCAATATTAATTTCGTAACTCCTACTCATGTTACTGCGGTTATTACGGCAGCTATTGAATTGGCACGGAAGAGGGGGCTTAAATTGCCGACGGTTTATAATACGGGCGGATATGATTCTGTTGAGACGCTCAGGCTGCTGGAAGGATTTGTGGATATTTATATGCCGGATATGAAATATTCGGATTCGGCAGTTGCAGAGGAGTTTTCCGCGGCGCCGGATTATCCGGAGGTAAATTTCGCGGTCGTAAAAGAAATGCACCGCCAGGTCGGTGACCTTCAGGTTAAAGACGGCCTGGCTACGCGGGGGCTTTTGGTAAGGCATTTGGTTTTGCCGGAGAATATGGCCGGGAGTTTCGAGGTTATAGATTTTTTGGCTGAGCAAATTTCTGTGAAGACTACCATCAATGTTATGGACCAGTATCGTCCATGTTATAAGGCTTCCTCACATCCGAAAATAAACCGCAGGCCGACTTTCGAAGAAATCGAATCCGTCCGGCAGTACGCGATTGAAAAAGGCCTCAACGTTCTTGTCTGACAAAATAACACAGTGCACACTTATTTACGAACCTCATGCGTCAAGAACCTACCCTACCTAGATTTACCTTGGAACAAATTAATTCGTAACTGTGGTGCAGCGGGCTTTAACCTCCATCCTCCATCAGAATGCGAGACACTAAAAACTGTCCTAACGGTAGTGAATAGCCTGCCATTCGCATCCATCGCAGTCGCCACGAGCGCGTAGCGATAGGGAGAGTCGCGAACCTCGTGAGGCTCTACTGGTGTGGGATAGTTCCCTTTGTGAATCGGAATTGAGACATTCAGGGCAACGATATCATGTGGCGCAAATAATAGAGGGAGTTCCGGGACGTCTGCTTTTATAGCATAAGCTTCTTCGCCCTCTATAAGAAGACAAAAACTCGCCTCCAATATAGATGCATTTTGATTTCCGCTATTGACCAGCCCTAGTTCCATTTGTACGTTCGCTTGGTACTCAGAGCCGATTTGTCTTACCTCCAGACGCTCACTGATGAAAACCATCTCAAGTTTGTTTGAAACGTAGAAGAACTGGAAATACAAAGTTACAACTGAGAAGAATAAAGCAAGCACAGCGATGGCAAGTGTAAGTTTTTCGTTGGTCCTGAGCCGATCCACAGCATGACCTTCTCATCTCCATTACTAACCGTTAATTATGCAGCACATTAGATTTGGCAAATACCGCAGTTTCTCCCAGTTAAAATGATTTTGACACAGATTATGCTGAATTTACTCAATCTCCACAATAATTGCCTTGGTGATATGGCTACCGGATAACAGAATTTTACATGTATCTGATGTCTCTAACTTCAATTTTGGATAGCCACCGATAATTGTGTAAGTTAGCTGCGTTTCTTTACAATCACTGGATATCTTTTTTGAGACATCCATGCTTATACCTACTGGAGAGAAATGAATTATTTTTGCGCCTGATCCATTAACCAGTTTTGCTTCAAAAGTGATTTTTCCCAAAGGTTGATTTATAGAGGATTGAAATTCAAGAAGTGCTACATACACAGAGCCAGTTTGTTTGATTTCTTTTGACGATAAAGATAAGGTAGGCAGAGGAACCTCATTTTTTATTTCTGCAGGTTTTTCTTCTGTCTTTTTAGATGAATTACTGGTTGTTTTGGACTGTCCATCCCTAAAAAGAACGAACCATGCAGGAATTGCTAAAATTAATGTGCAAGCTATAGGTATCAACACAAATTTTAATGTGTTGGTTTGGTACCACTTTTCCTTTTCAAATTTTAGCTTCTCCCAAGTAACACGAACCAATTTCATCCAACGTTCATAGCCGTCTCTGCTATAAACCCACAGAGATTGGGCAGTCCCACGGCTCATCTTTGTAATATCATTGATAGGTTCCCACAACCACTTATCGAGTTCTGTAATATCAAGATTAGTTTTTTCTGCATCAGGGTCTGTTAGTATCCATGTGATAAGGATAAAGCATTTTCCATCGTCTTCAGGGATGAATTGTTGGTCTTTGTGTTTCTCAAGAAAATAATTCTGGGCTTCTTTAAATCTTTTGTACAAAGTTGGTAGTTGTCTTTCTTTAATTTTTTGTTCTTGAAGTTCAACATTTCTAATATTTGTTAGCACAGGAAACTCATTTTTCTTTTGTTGTAATTCTTTGAGTTTAGTTTCCTGCCGTAGCCAGTATGCATCTTCGCTGCAATATTCATCTAACCACTTTCCAGCTTCCGTATATTTTGCTGGGTTGACTTTAATATCTTTGGCTATTTTATTAAATAACTCGTAATCTTCTGGAGTTACTGTCTGTTCGATATCACTCACAATGTTCACCTCAAAGCTTCAAAGGAATTTAGTTGAACGCCGCTATTAGATTGCTTTTCAAAATTATAATATCTTTAGTCGATTGGACAAGTGTTAATATTTTACTTAAAATTGCTGAATTAGTTGTTTTGCGTTTTTTATGGCGTGGTCATTGGCGTTGTTGTTGAAATAGACATAGATGATGCGGACTTGTTTGGGTTGCTCATAGAGGATATTTTAGCATTTTGAATGGTTTTGAAAATGGTTATAATTGTTTATGGTCGGTATAAAAACAAGTGGGATAACATGGATTTTGGTCCACAACAATTTGGCAAGTGGTTAATCGCGGCGGGTATTGCTATAGCGCTATTGGGTGTTCTTGTTATTGTGCTTGGGCGATTCGGCTTGTTTAAGCTGCCCGGTGATTTGGAATTCGGCTCAAAGAACTGGCGGGTTTATTTTCCGATAGCAAGCTGCATTATACTATCGATTATCCTTACCCTCATCCTTTGGCTTATCAGTTATTTCCGCCGTTAAACTGGGGTGTTACTTCACAAATATTATCATTTTGATTTTGTTTGTGCGGGGATATAATCGTTTTTATGCAGAACAGCATCTTGAGTGAAATATTTAATGAGATGGCCGATATTATGGAGATACTCGGCGAGGACCGTTTTCGTATTAACAGCAATCGAAAGGTCGGGCGGGTTATCGGTGATATTGGGATGGACATTGAGATATTGCTGGCAACGGGTGAGCTGGCAAAGGTGCCGGGTATTGGGAAATCAAGTCTTGCGAAGATAGAGGAGTTTATAAAGGCAGGCAAAATAGCCGCTCACCAGGAATTGCTGAAAAAAATCCCTCCGAAGTTACTGGAATTGCTAAGGGTTCCGGGGATGGGGCCGAAGGGAGTAAAAGCGGTCTATGAAAAACTGAATGTAAAAAGCATAGCGGAACTTAAAGGCGCGATAAAGAGCGGTTCTTTTGCCAAGCTTCCCGGCTTTGGTGATAAAAAGGCGGCGGCAATTATAAGAGGGATTGAATTTCTTGAAAAGTCAACGGGTCGGATACGGCTCGATGAGGCTATGGGGGCGGCGTATATTGTAACTGACTTGCTGCGAGAACTTGCCGGCACTCATAGGATTCAAACGGCCGGCTCGTTGCGACGCCGGGCAGAGACCATCGGGGACGTTGATATACTTGTTTCTTCGGGCAAGAGTAAGAAGGCCTCTGAGCGGATTATAGAGGGATTTGCAAGCGCGGAGTTCGTGGAGGAGGTACTCGCGGCTGGGCCGACAAAAGGCTCGGCGATTATCCGAACCGAGACTACGCCCGTTCAGGTCGATGTACGGGTGGTGCCGAAGGAGAGTTTCGGTGCTGCGGCGCAATATTTTACGGGTTCAAAAGAGCATAACGTAAGGTTGAGAGAGATTGCCATAAAAGCGGGATTGAAGCTGAATGAATACGGCCTGTTCAAGGGGGAAAAAATGGTAGCGGGGGAGGTCGAAGAAGAAATTTATCAAAAGCTCGGCCTTGATTATATCGAGCCGATGCTTCGTGAAGACCGGGGCGAAATAGACGCCGCAGGGTCTCATACGCTGCCTGAACTGGTCCGCCTTAAAGATATCAGGGGCGACCTTCACATTCATAGCAGAGCCTCTGACGGTAACTGTAGTATATCCGAACTTGCCGAGGCAGCCAAAAAGTTAGGTTACAAGTATATCTGTATAACGGACCACTCCAAATCGTCGGCAATCGCCAACGGCCTGTCGGCCAAACGGTTAGCCCGGCAGATTAAGGAGATTCGCAGGCTGAATGAGCAGATTGAAGGCATAACGATATTAGCAGGCAGCGAGGTGGACATCCTTGCCGACAGCTCTCTGGACTTTGACAATAAACTGTTAGCCGAGCTGGATTTTGTGATTGCCTCGATACACTCCGGCATGACCGGCCCACGACAGAAGGTTACGGCCAGAACATTAAAAGCGATGGACAATCCCCATGTCCGCTGTATCGGACACCCCACCGGCAGGCTCATCGGGCAGCGAGAACCAATGGACCTCGATATCGCCGCTGTAATCAAACATGCCGCTGAAACGCACACCGCGCTGGAACTAAATGCGAATCCATGGCGCCTGGACCTCAAGGACACACACTGCCGGATGGCTATCGAGGCAGGGGTAAAGCTGGTCATCGGAACCGACACTCACAACATTGCCGGCCTGGGCCTGATGGGCTTCGGAGTGGCAACAGCAGCACGTGGCTGGGCCACAAAGGCCGATATATTAAATACGCTTGAGACAGCCGAAAGCTTTACCGGCATCGGCACCTGAATCAAAGGCCGGATGAAAGACGGCACGTTTGCCGATATAGGTTACAGATAAGATATGCAGAACTATCTGCATGCGCCGATATGAATTTTTGCCGTCCGAAAACCCGAAAAAGGCTTAACAATATATGAACATTCAAAACTCCAGACACACTTACAGTACATCTTCTTACTCACGGCCGTCAAGAGTAAAAAAACGTTTTTAAAAAATCTGTAACACATAGGGCCTGCGAAGCAGAAAATCCGACTAAAATCTGAGCCAACTTGTGCCTAAGGTAATTTATATCCCAAGTAGCTGTGGATAATATACCTATGTATCCGTTTTATCCCATTCGATAATGATGGTCATGGCAGATTTGTGCTAAATGGCCGGGT
>JABMRO010000425.1 GCA_013202635.1 Planctomycetota bacterium | reverse complement strand
TTCGGTTTTGCGATAGGTGCTGTAATCAAAGATTTGGGATTGATTGGCTTTAATATTGATGCGGGAACGGGAGACTACATAGGTGCGTTAGTTGGCTGGTTTGAAGCGGGAAGCGGAGCAGAAGCCATTGTCAACTGCTATTGCGAAGGCGGCAGCGTTTCGGGTGGAATAGGAGTCGGCGGTCTTGTGGGGGTGTGTTATGGTAACAGTAACATTTCGGATTGCTATTTTAACGGGAGCGTTTCGGGCAGTGATAGTGTCGGCGGGCTGGTAGCTGGTAACAGTGGTTCAATCTCAAACTCTTTCAGTTCAGGTGATGTTTTTGGGCGTGATGATGCCGGCGGTCTGGTTGGCGGTAGCAGAGGCACCATCAACCACTGCTATTCAATCGCTGATGTCACAGGCAGCGACCGCAATGTAGGCGGTCTTGTGGGAGATAATAACGGTACCATTGTCAATTGCTATTCGAGAGGGGACGTTTCCGGGCATAGAGCCGTCGGCGGATTAGCTGGAAATGGCGGTACCGTAATCAACTGCTATTCAGTTGGCAAAGTTTCGGGAACAATGGAAGTTGGCGGCCTGGTAGGATCGGGAAGTAATCAAGGTGGCCGGGGAGGTGCACCCGTAAGAGATGCGGTCTGGATGTCATTCTGGGATATTGAAACCAGCGGCCAGTTGACAAGTGATGGCGGTTTCGGTAAGACGACGGTCAAAATGCAGGACCCAAGTACGTTTATAGACGCAGAATGGGACTTTGTCGGTGCGCCGGACGGCCCCGGTGATCACTGGGCGGCCTCTGATGGGGGAGGATATCCGGTTCTCTTCTGGCAGCTTTCGACTTTGCCGGAATTGCCTGCGTTTTCCGGTGGAACGGGGCAGGTTGATGAGCCTTACCTTATTTCGACTGCCGATGAATTGAACAGTATCGGCGATAACCTGCAACTGATGGCGTCGCATTTCAGGTTAATTGACGATATTGATTTGGCTGGTGTCATGTTTTACTTTATAGGAAGCCAGTGGTATCCCTATCGCGGTGTATTTGACGGCAATGGTCATACAATTTCAAACTTCAGCTACACTTCCATGTATAGAGATTACACTGGGTTCTTCGGATTTGCAGCCGGTGCACATATCAAAGATTTGGGATTGATTGATCCTGATTTAGATATAGAAAGAGGCGATTTTCACAGTTGTCTTGTCGGGTACTCAGACGGGGCGGTTATAACAAACTGTTATGTTGAGGGCGGCAGTGTTTCCGGAGATGATTACGTAGGCGCTCTGGCGGGAAATAATAACGGCCGAATTACAGACTGCTATGCTGCGGCGGATGTTACCGGTAATAACCGCATCGGGGGTTTGGTAGGAAAGAACGACGGCTTCAGATTCCCGCCTGAAGATGAGCTGGAATTTGTGCTTTCAGAGTGGGGCAGTATCGAGAGATGTTATGCTACAGGGAACGTCTATGGAGATAATAATGTTGGTGGATTGGCGGGAGAAAATTCGGGCACTATTATAAATTGCTATTCGAACAGCACTGTTGGCGCTGAAGGTGACGCCTCAGGAGGCCTTGTGGGCAAGAATGAAGGCAGGGTCATGGCTTGTTATTCAAATTCAAACGTTAACGGTGATATTGCTGTGGGCGGTCTTGCAGGTCGTAACTCTTACGGCCAGGCTACCAACTGCTATGCCATGGGTAGTGTTGCGGGGCAGTGGTATGTAGGCGGCCTTGTCGGGAGCAACACCAGATCCGGCGGACGTCACGAAGGTACAATAGAGAAATGCTATTCAGTAACAACCGTCCTTGGAGGCCATCAAACTGGAGGACTTGTAGGCAATAATTTGAACCGTGAAATCACGGCCTGTTTCTGGGATATCGAGGCCAGCGGGAAGACTACGAGCTACGGAGGAGAAGGCAAAACCACGGCCGAGATGCAGACGGCCGGCACGTTCTTAGATGCCGGATGGGATTTTGTTGACGAGAGTGTAAATGGAATCTATGACATTTGGAGGATTTCGGAAGGGCAGGACTATCCGGGACTTGCCTGGGAATAGTTTAGAAGTGAGTACATCAGGCTAAAACTAAACGTTGGCAAGGAAAAAGTCTCTCTTAGAGGAAAGGAGAATGGCCCGCCATGCGAAAAGTAAAAGGCTTTACCCCGTTAGAAGTAAGACGTTATTTTCTAACGGGGTTTACGTTAATAGAGCTTTTGATGGTGATTTCCATTGTTGTGCTATTGATGGCGATATTGCTGCCCTCCCTCCAGCGGGTCAGAAAGCAGGCCAGGGCCGTTGCCTGTCAGGTGAACCTCAAGCAGTGGGCCATGGCAGTAGCTCTCTACGCCGAGGATAACCAGGGGCGCCTCCCACGTGACCCCAGCGGCAATGTTAGCATGTGGTTTCTCCGCGGCTCGTTCATAAGCAATGTTGACCCAAACGAATCGACGTCATTGCGCGTCGTCGACACCGAAGGCATAGCCTGTTGTCCCATGGCCGTCAAGCCGGGGAGGGTGCCATTCACTTCTCTGGCCAACGGGCAATTGTATGCCGAGGGAATGCAAGGTTCGGCATTCGAAGCATGGGTGATGACAACCCCCGGTCCGCCATTTCGCGGAAGCTACGGACTCAACGAATGGTTGTTCAAGAGCAGATTTGATCCTGGCAGTCGCCGGCTCCCTCTGCCGTACACAGACACCTTCTCCATCAGGGGCAGGGCCAACATCCCCCTGCTTCTCGATTCCGCGATGCTTTCCGCTCTACCAGAGAATCGCTTCGAGCCGCCGAGATTCCCCGATGGCAAAGGCCCTGGTATGGCACCATTTTGTATAAACCGGCACAATGGGCATGTCAACGGTCTTTTCTTGGATTGGTCGGTCAGAAAGGTCGGACTGAAGGAACTGTGGACCCTCAAATGGCATTCTGATTGGGACACGGCAAACGCCTGGACCAAAGCCGGCGGCGCGCAGCCGGCCAACTGGCCGCAGTGGATGAGGGGATTTAAGGACTACTAAAGATTCAATGAGAACTGCTCAATTTATTTAATATGACCAGCGCCAATCGTGAAAAAACAGTTGCTGAAATTCTGGAAATTCTTTCGTTTCTGAAAAAGCCTTAGTAATCATTCTTTCGCCCCGTGTTTGCGGAGCAGTTCGACTATATCATAGTGTTCGCGGCGGGCTGCATCGTCAAGCGCTGTACGGCCCCTGCTATTTCTTATGTTGATATTTGCGCCGCTATTCACGAGCAATTCAGCGATATCCTTATGACCTCTAAGCGAGGCATCATGTAGCGGTGTATCACCATCCTGGTCCCTTGCATTGATGTCAGCTCCGTTCGCCAGGAGTACTTCAGTCATATTTTTATGCCCACGTGAAGCATAATGCAGAGGTGTTAAGCCGAATGTGTCTTTTTTATTAATGCCAGCTCCATGTTGGATCAGAAGCTCGGTTATTTCTGTCTCACCGATCCTGGTCGCATAGTGTAGAGGGTTGTCGCCTTCTTTATCCTTTACATTGACTTTTGCTCCACAGGCCAGAAGGCGCTTTACAATGTCCCGGTAGCTTTCGCAAATAGCAGAATACTCCGGTATCTCTTCGACTTCATTTTGTGAATCGGAGGAGATATAGGGTGGCCAAGATCGATAGAACATTCGCTCTCGGTCGACGATGGCCTGCGTCCAGATGATTGCACGTAATAGCGGTATATCGCCATCGTCATTTTGTGCATTAACATCAGCACCTTTGGCGATAAGTAATCTGGCCACATCAATGGATCCGTTATCAAGAGCACATAGCAATGGCGTATCACTTGATCCCCACCCCCAATTCCGGGTTGTTGTGGAGGACTTTGGATTAATATCAACGCCGCTGGAAATTAGCATTTCTGCCAGTTCCTTGAGGTTTTTAGAAGCTGCTAAAAACAACAGACTAATCTTTTCATCATCCGAGGCGTTGATAAGAGCGCCCTTAGAGAGAAGAAACTGAGCCATATCAAAATTGCTTTCCCAGCTTAATGCTGTGAAAAGAGGTGTGTGGCCAAATTTGGTTTGTGCATTTATATCGGCATCGTTATCTATAAGCAGTTCCACCACGTCCTTATTGTCACATTGAACTGCCCAGTGAAGGGGTGTCCGACCCTCATCATTCTTTGCGTTCACTTTGGCGCCTTTGTTTATAAGGAGTTCAGCAAAGTTTGTAAGGTCTTTTCGTGTTGCCTCATGGAGGGGTGTGCCGCCAAAATGACCTTGTATATTAACATTGGCACCTTTAGCTATAAGTAGTACGACTAATTCAATCTTGTTGTCATTAACTGCTGTATGCAGCGGAGTCCAATCGGAATTGTCCTTAACATTGACATCAGCCCCATTATCTATAAGAAATTCAGCTATAGCAACGTTTGCGTTGTGTAATGGTGTCTGTCCTGTCTTATCTTTTGCATTGACATTAGCACCCTTGTTTATAAGGAATTCAGCCATATTAACGTTTGTGTTGTGTAAAGGTGTTCGTCCACTCCTATCTTTTGCATTAACGTTGGCGCCATTGGCTATGAGCAACTTCATTACTTCTCTTTTACCCTCTGCTGCTGCCATGTGCAGCGGTGTATAGTCGCTCGTGTATTGTTGAAACCAGTTGCCGGTGGCTTTTGCGTTTACATCGGCTCCGTTGTCGATGAGAAGTTGCGTTATTTCTTTGTAGCCTTCTTTGGCTGCGTAGTGGAGGGGTGTTTCCTCATATTGGCCGCACTTGATGTTGACTTCAGCGCCGTTGGTTACGAACAGGGCGATTAAATCTTTGTTTCCTTTAGGTAGCGCCAGGAACAGCGGTGTCCAGCCGTCTTTGTCGTTTACATTTACATCTGCGCCGTTTGAGATAAGCAATTGGGCCGCTTCGATTCTTCCATTATGTGCGGCCTCGTGCAATGGTGTCCATGTGTTCAAATCTCTTTCGTTTACATTGGCACCGCTTGAAATGAGCGATTTGAGAAGCTCGACGTCGCATACCCTGGCGGCCTGGTGGAGTGGTGTTGTGGGTGCGGATGGTTTCTTTTTGCAGCCGGGGGCGAGGAGTGTTAATGCCAGAATCAGACAGAATAATCTAATCGCTTTCACTGTAAGTTACCTCACATATACAGAGTTTCCACGGTTTCACATATATAAGGCACACAAAACGACAAAAGTAACAATTATTTTTAAGTTTTTTAAGCAGGATTTTTCGCTTCGCCATCTTTCATAAAATTTAACCCGCTTTAAGGAAAAGACTTGCCTTATTGTAGTGGAGAAGTTACAGTTTTGCGAAGTATTATTTCCGGTAAGAATATGGGGATGGGAAAGCCGGTAGGTCGAAGCTGCGCAGCAATTGACAGGAGCCAAAGCATAAATGCAAACTGAGCTTGAATATCGAAACTTAATCGAGCTTTTTAATGGGTCCCTCAGTAAAATCACATCTTTAGATAAAGAATGTCTTGAAATCATCAGGCCGGAACGCCGGGAAGTTATCACCTTCGGACAACTACAAACACGGGCGCGGGATTTTGCCTTGTGGCTTGTTCAAGACAGAGACATTGGCATCAATGACAAAGTTGCGGTGTTGGGGAAGAACCGTGTGGATTGGGACGTTGCTCTTTGGGGGATTATATTGGCGGGTGCTATTCCGGTGTTGATAGACCCTGAAAGGCCGGTCGAAGGGGTAAAAACGCATCTGATGAATACGGACGCCAGGCTGGTTGTTATGGCTGACGATTATCAGAACGAAGATTCCCAATGGGAACTCAAGGAGTGGGCCAACGACCGGGGTGTTGGCCTGATTGAGATGACCGTTTTTAAGAAAGTTGGTACG
This sequence comes from Planctomycetota bacterium, assembly GCA_013202635.1. Classification (GTDB taxonomy): domain Bacteria; phylum Planctomycetota; class Phycisphaerae; order Sedimentisphaerales; family Anaerobacaceae; genus NIOZ-UU13. Next base: position 1,635 of record JABMRO010000425.1, on the reverse strand, counting down.
GACCAGGCCAAAGCGGATGAATTGCTGAGTGAAGTCTGTGGAAAGAAGAACGCTGAGGATACGGCCGTGATTCTCTGCACTTCGGGAACGACGGGCGACCCGCGGGAAGTTGAGTTGACTCATAACAACTTTATTGCTAACATTCAGGGATCCGTGGAGAAGATAAATTTAACCCAGGAGGATACTCTCGGACATATTCTGCCGCCACATCATTCTTTTGGCCTTACAGTAGGCAAGCTGCTGCCTTTCTGCGTTGGTGCAAATAATGTTTATACCAACCAATACCGCCATGTGTCCGAACTTATAGGAGACAAGGGGGTGACTATTTTTATTGCAGTGCCTGCTTTATTTACGGTCCTTGCCAAAAAGTTCGAAGAAAATCTATCCAGGCTGAAGCGAAAAAATCCGCTCGTCAGGCTTCTTGACCGCTGTCTGCCGAAGGTGGTGGGAAAAAGAATCATAAAAAAATTAGGATGGGACAGGCTTAGATTTTTCTTGTCAGGGTCGGCGCCGATGCCGAAGTGGGTGCTGGATGTGTTCTGGCGCAGAGGCATATTGCACTATGAAGGTTATGGCACTACAGAAAACTCGCCGGTCTATGGCTTCAATGAAAGTGTGGATTCAATAGGCTCTGTCGGTCAACCCATCACAACTATGCTGGTGAAAATTATCAATGAAGAAGGTCAAAGTCTCCGGCCCGGAGAAAAGGGGGAGATTACTCTTGGCGGGCCGTGTATTATGAAGGGCTACTATAAGAATCCCAAGGCAACTGAGGCCGTCGTTAACACGGATGATAAGGGTGTTCGGTGGCTGCATACCGGCGATTTGGGGTATCTGGATGAGGATGGGAACCTTTATATTACCGGCAGGAAGAAATACGTGATTGTGCTGCCGGGTGGTAAAAATGTTAATCCTGAATTGGTTGAGTCGGCACTTTCGCAGGCCCATTATGTAAGCGAGGTATTGGTGGTCCCTGATATCCGAAAAGATTCGATCGGCATAGAACAGGAGACGGTCAGGGCAATCATCCGGCCGGACTGGGACGTAATAGAGGCCAATACCAGTTTTTCGTACAATGATTTGGTAAAGCAACCTAAGGTACTCAAGACACTCGTTTGGCAAAGCGTTCATGAATGTCAGATGAAGAGCAGGCGATTGTCCTCTTATGAAAAGGTGTCATCGAATAATCTTGAAATAAGAATAGAAGAATTTCATAAGACCTCTACCGGAAAGATTAAACGAGAAGTTTATATGAAGGTATGATATTAATGTCCCATTCAGTAGTTAACTTTGTCCCTTTTAGGAGGTTTTGCGATGCAAGGTTATTTCTCCCGTCGTAAATTTTTAAAGACCGCTGCGGCCGGCAGCGCCGCCCTGGCAATGTCCGCATCGAGCTACTCACGCGTCGTCGGCGCCAACGATAGAATCTCAATCGGCATCTTGGGTTGTGGCGGTCGTGGTCTCGGCGCCCATATGCCGGGTGTGCACAAACACGCCGAAAGTCAAAACATTGAGGTCACAGCCGTGAGCGACCCCTGGCGGCTTCGCCGGGAGGCTGCCGCCGCCCAGGCCAAAGAATGGTACGGACGCGAGGCGCGAAAGTTCTCGTCTTATCGCGACCTTGTGGCCCTGAAG
>JABMRO010000424.1 GCA_013202635.1 Planctomycetota bacterium | reverse complement strand
GTATTATACCTTTTCATTAAAAACTGTACAATTATTACTCGGACAGACTCCTAGATTGTGTGAAGGGTAAGTCAGACAATAAATATACTTTTCTCAAGGGGGACTTAAAACATTTTAGAAAGGGATAAGAAAATGGCATTTAAGATTGACATTAAAAGCTTCATTATAGGCTACTTGTTGGGATTGTTGTATTCCTGGCTCTCGGGGCTACTTCCGGCAAGAATATCGAAGGAAAATATCGATTAAGTATGGCTGCGAACGACACGCAAGTCTTCTACGGAAGAATCCACATAGGCACTGGTAAGGTTGAGACATGGAAATACGTTAGAAACAGCAACGCTGTACCAAATCATGGTGACAATAATAGAATCCTGTTTGAACCAAATACCAAAAGTCCCACCAATTGAGCCTTGTTATATTGGTTGCAGATTCTGTCTGGATTTAAAATATAGGCTGGCAGAATCATTTGCTTGTAGTGATTATTTAGTTTTCCGAGAGTTGGCGATTGTATGTAATCCCGTGGCGGAAGACACAGAAGAAGTAATTTTGTCAGCAGAGGCCATGCTGATAAAGGTAATGTCATTCTTGTGCGCTTTCATTCTTTCCTTGACATAAGCTGCGATTTGGCCATTATATTGTGAAAATCACAGAGATAGTACAAAAGGGATTACGGCGTAGAACTTCGGTTTGTTTTATAGGCAATGAATATGGCTGAGAACAGGACAAAAGGTCAGATTGATACGGATTGTCGAGTGAGGTTGAATTATGGAGGAAAACAATAAGCAGCTTGAACAGGAGATTCCGTATTGGGTACGGCTAATTCTGAAAGCGCGGAATGCCCGAAAGGGACCACATCCAGATTGAACTATCCCAGGCTAACATCCTACAGGTTTGTACAATCGTTCAGTGACCTACCTTTGGCCTCTTCTTGTGAAGTTTCCATCCAAACAATGATTTTCTTCTCATTTTCTTAACCGTTACACTTCGACCAACCGATGCATTTATAAACCTACCAGACCAAATAGTAAACGAGCGCAGGATTCAAGGTGGCGCTCCACACATTCTATAAAATGCCCCCTCCGGGCTTCCTCCGTTCCAACGGCTTTAACACATGGTGATGAGTCCACCTTAAAAACCCCAAGTTTCTGTCTTGACAATGGGTAGGGGTATAAAGTCCTCCAATTTCTTTTTTATCTGTCAACAGTTTTGCATAGTATACAATAGCGTTCCCAAAATCACGATGAGACATTTTAACCGCTAACTATATTACTTTTGGTGCTTCAGTGCTCAATTTCTCAATGGCATATCGTTTATTTAAAAGCACTTCTGTATCATGTCGTGGTATTTGGTAATTAGACGACTTACCACCGAAGTTGATTGTGATAGAGCAATTGGCATTACCACTCCAAACGACGGTATCGCCAAATTTCAACATGCAATAATCCTCCGGTAGTTTTGGTAAATCTTCTGCGCCAGGTTCACAGTGCCATTCTGTAGTCAGTTTTTGTTCGCCCTGAATTTCGAACCATTCGGTGCTAGTAGCTTGTGCCGTTTGAATACCGTTGGGTGTGCGAACAGCGAACATAAATACTAATTTCATCCGGTAATCACGACGAGTAATCACATAGTCTTTATGGCAAGGGCCTGCTGTTGTATCGTGTGACCTCATCAATTCAAGTGGTGTTGCTTCTTCAATAACATGGTGCAGAAATGGGTAGACGATAAGATCATCACCGTACTGTTCTACTAGTGCATTTTGGATCGCCGTTTGTTCTCGTTGAATGATTTCTTCTCGATCAGGCATTATATTTCTCCTTTCATTATGGATATGTTGTGATAAGACTTATACGAAAACAACCTGCTTGTTTAGTTTCAAATTTTGTAATGTTCTTGTTACGTTTTAGCCTTAACAATGTTTATATGGTTTCCAGATAACACACTCACTATTAGACTCCGTCCCCGTCGTATTCGGGCCGGTTGCCCACGCGATAACATATCTCCCCCCCTAATAAGCCATCTACTCTTAAGGCGGTTCTGAATCCCAAAATGTCGATTGTTTTTTCAAAAAATTTGCCGAAATTGTGGAAACACCGGAAAACCCGTGTCAGAGGATACGATAGGCAAGCATGGGAATATCGAAGAAGTAATTTAGTCCGTCAGACGACGCCGGATAAAAATTGAGAATTGAGAATGCAGAATTTCAGATTTGAAGGTCTGGCTTGGCCGCAGTGATGGTTTGTGAGGATTAAATCGTATATAAGCCAGATGTCTCCCGTTCGGCTGCCGCCGCGGGGTTGTGGGTTGCAACCCACAACCCCGCCCGAACGATAC